>JAYTXO010000144.1:0-12359 GCA_043742905.1 Microbacteriaceae bacterium
GCCGCGATGAACAGCACGCCGATGAGGGTGCCGACCACCGACCCCTTGCCGCCAGACAAGGCTGCCCCGCCGATGATGGTGGCGGAGATCGCCTGGAACTCGAGCCCGATCGCGATGGTGCTGTTGCCCGAAGACAGAAGCGCGGACTGAAGCAGTCCGGTCACGGCCGCAACGACCGCCGAGATCACCATCACGAGGATTTTGATCCTGCGCACCGGGATACCCGACAGCCCGGCCGCCGTGGCGTTGCCGCCAACGGCATACACCGAGCGCCCGAACACCGTCTTCTTCGAGATGATCAGGATGGCCACGAAAACGATCACCAGATAGATCGCGTAGACCGACACCCCAAACACGTTGCCGGAACCCCAATAGAAGAACTTGCTGGAGTCGATCGGGATCGGGAAGTTGTTGGTGATCAGTTGCGCGAGACCGCGCAAGGCCAGGTACAGCGCCAGGGTGGAGATGAAGGTAGGCACCCCGAAGTAGGCACGCATGACCCCCGCGAACGCCCCGATCGCTCCGGCCACGATCAGAACGAGGAGCACGGCGAGGGGCAAAGGGATCCCGCGCTGAATCACGAAGACGCCGAGCAGAGACGACGACAGGGCCGCCATCGAGCCGACCGAGATGTCGATCTCACCCGCGACGATCACGAGCGTCATCGCGAAGGCGACGATGCCGAAGTAGCCGGCGTTCTGCAGAATGGCCAACTGGTTGCCCAGCGTGAAGAACTGGGGCGAGAGCACAGACAACGCCACATAGAGAACGATGAAGACGACAAGGAGCCCGATACCGTCCCACGATCGAGCGCCTCGCAGGCGGCTCGCCATGGTCGGCGCCGTGGTCGTGATCTGGTCAGACATTCGAGTGCTCCTGTTGCATTGAGAGAGACAAAACCCGTTCGACAGTGGCGTCGGCGCCCAGCAGTTCCTCGCAGATGCGGCCGTCACGCAAGATGAGGATTCGGTCGCACACCTCGGCGAGTTCCTCGAGTTCCGAGGAGATGAAGATCGATGAGACGCCCTCGTCGGCGAGGTTGCGGATCAGCTGATAGATCTGGGCCTTCGCGTGAAGGTCGATTCCGCGAGTCGGTTCGTCGAGCAGCAACACGCGCATTTTGGCAGCGAGCGTTCGGCCGATCACGCCCTTCTGCTGGTTGCCACCCGAGAGGGTTCCGATTTCCTGCGCTGGCCCGGATGCCCGGATATTCAGGGCGGCGAACTCGGAAAGCACGACCTTGGCTTCGGTGGCGGCGCGAATCCAGAACTTGGACAGCACCCGCCCGCGAGCCGTCAACAGGAGGTTTTCGCCGACGCTGAGCAGCGGGACGATGCCCGAACCCTTGCGGTCCTCCGAGGTCATCGCAACCCGCAGACGCAACAGGGCGCGAGGGGATCGGCGGCGCACGGCCTTGCCGTCCACGCGCACGGTGCCCCGGGCATCCGTTCGCAGGCCGAAAATCGCCTCGAGCAGTTCGGTGCGACCGGAGCCGAGCAGGCCAGCGATGCCGAGCACCTCTCCGCGGTGCAGCGAGAAGGTGACCCCGTTGAGCTTGTGAGGAATCATGATGTCGGTGACACCGAGCACCTCGGGCTCAGCGCGACGGTCTCGCCGCTCGCCCAGGCGCTCGGTGGCGAGCTCCCCGCTGATCAGTTCGGCGACCTCCTGGGGCGACGTCGTGCTCACGTCACGGGTGGCGACCTCCTGGCCGTCGCGCAACACCGTGAGGGTGTCGGCAACGAGCGGGATCTCTTTCATTCGGTGCGAGACGTAGATGATCGAAACGCCCGACTGCGCCAGACCGCGAACCACGGCGAGCAGCGAGTCGACTTCGGCGTTGTTCAACGCGCTCGTCGGTTCGTCGAGGATGAGCACCTTTGGCCTGTCGACAAGCGCCTTGGCGATCTCGACTGTCTGCTGCTGAGCGAGAGTGAGGGTTCCAACCAGAGCGGATAGCGGAATTTTCGCGTCGAGTAGCTTCAGCGCCTGTGACGCGCGACTCTGCAGCTTCTTCTGGTCGACGAACACACCGGCGCGGCGCGGCCAGGCCCCCAGGGTGATGTTCTCGGCAACGGTGAGCCCGGGAACCAGGCTGAACTCCTGGTGCACGACGACGATTCCGCCGGACTTGGCGTCTTTCGGCCCTGACCAGTGCACCTTCTCACCGGCGAGAAGAATCTCCCCGCCGTCGGGCTGCAGCGATCCGGAGATGAGGTTGACCAGAGTGGACTTGCCCGCGCCGTTCTTGCCGAGCAGGGCACGCACCTCGCCTTCGCGCAGAGTGAAATCGAGTTCATGGAGGGCGACGACCGCTCCGAAACTTTTGCTGAGGCTGCGGCACTCGAGCAGCACGGCACCCTTTTGCTGCACCGACATGAACATCCTCGTTTTCTCCGGCTCGGTCTGCGATTGTGTGACCGGTAGTGGGGCGGCCCGCCCAGATTAGGCCACCCCGCTACCGGCGCTTTCGACTGCGAACTAGTTGGGGTTCGCGGCGACGAACGCTTTCGTCGTTGCCGGGTTTGCGCGGTCGTAAACGACGCCCGGCAGCTGCACGCTGAACGGTGTGTTCTTCTGACCAGCGACCGCCTTCTTGGCCATCTCGTATGCACCTGTGGCGGTCGCGATCGGGTCCTGGCCGGTCGAGGCCTGCAGGATGTCGTCGGAGCTCAGGAGGAACCCGGCGATCTGAGTGGCGATGTCGGTTCCGAAGACCGGGATCTTCTTGCCTGCCTGCTTGACCGCGATCGTGGCGCCCTCGGTGCCGCCGTCGTTCGACGCCCACAGCATGTTGATGCCCGCGTTGGCGGTGAGCTCACCGGTGGCAACGGTCGTCGCCTTGTCGGTGAGGTAGCCCTCTTGATCGGTAACGACGTTCACCTTGACGCCGGCGTCGGACAGCGCCTTGAGGAATCCGGTCTTGCGAAGCTTGCACGCCGAGGCAATGTCGCAGTTGAGGATGCCGAGGTTGACCGAACCGTTCAGCTTGTCCTTGATGTACTTAGCGGCGGCCGCTCCGGTGCCCGTACCCAACGCGGTGTTGTCCGACTGGATGACGCCCTGCACGAGCGTTGGATCCGTGGTGTCGCCGATGCAGTTGCCGTAGCAAATGAGGGTGATCTTGGCGGCGCGGATGGTCTTCATGGTGGCAACCGATGCGGCGTCCGCCGCGGGCTGCATGAGGATTGCCTTGACGCCGGCCTGGATCATGTTCTGGGCGACCTGATTCTCGGTCGCCGGATCGTTGTTGGACAGGCCGGTCACGACGCTTCCGCCGTCTTTTTTGGCTGCGGCCTCGAGTCCGGATTGGATGCCCTGGAAGTAGGTGTCGCCCTGCAGCATGATGACGCCGACCTTGATTCCGGTCTTGCTCGTGCCGCCGGAGCCACCAGAACCACCGGAGGAACAGCCGGCCAGCATGAGAGCAACGGCTGCCGTAGTGGCGACGAGGGCCGTGATTGCAGACTTTCGCATCGCAAAATCTCCTTTGATTGTCGCTGTGTGGAATACCCACGCACTTGTATGCAAGCACCAGTATCAGACAACTCGGACTTGTATGCAAGCCTGATCTCGATGTGGGATGATGGCGCAATGCCACAGGCCAACGAGGGCAGACCAGCGCGCAACCGAATGTCGGATTGGGTATACACGGAGCTCTCCGAGGCGATCAGGAGCCTGGAGCTCCCGCCCGGAATGAAACTATCCGAACCGACTCTCGCCGCTCGACTCGAAGTCAGCCGGGTCCCCGTTCGGGAAGCGATCGGCCGGCTCGCCGACCAGCGGCTGGTCACCGTTGTGCCGCAAGTCGGCACCCGGGTCGCCCCGATTCTGATGAGCGAAGTCGAACGTGCGTGCTTCATCCGCAGCTCACTTGAGGCCGGAGCGCTTCGTCAAGCGATCGGTCGCGAGCCCGCGGACACCCACGAGCTGCGAGGTATCCTGGCCGCCAACCGTGCCTCCTTCGAGGCCGGGGACGCCGCCGGCTTCTTCGACACCGACGAGCAGTTGCATCAGACGGTCTTCAGGCTCGCCGGCGTTCCCGAAGTGTGGGACGTCGTGCGAGGGGTGAAAGTGCACCTCGATCGCCTTCGTCACCTTCATCTTCCGCACGCGCTATCCGACGCCGACATCCTCGACGAACACGAGCAGATCATCGAGGCGCTCGAGAACCGCGATGCCCGCGGAGGCGAAGAGGTCATCCACCGGCACGCATACCGGATCATCGCCGACTCGGAATCCATCCGATCGACGTTCCCCGAGTACTTCCAGTCATGACCCATTACCTCGAACAGCATCTGCGTGTCCGCGGCGTCCTGAACGGCGACGACCGGATTGTCGAGGCGACCGAATTGGCGGGGGGCGTCTCCGCGGCGGTCTACCGCATCCGCACCACCGACGGTCGGGAGCTGGTGGTCAAGCAGGCACTCGACCGCCTCAAGGTCGCCAAGGAGTGGCTGGCCGACCCGGCGCGCGCGCAGAACGAGGCGCGCGCCATCCACCTGTTCAACAGCATCACGCCGCGCGAGGTACCCGCGCTCGTCGACATCGACCCCGCGACGAACATCCTGGTGATGGATGCGGCACCCTCGAGCTGGACACCGTGGAACCGGGTGCTGCTCGACGACGAAGCAGGCAAGGACTTCGACAACGTCGCCGTCGCGGTGACACTCGGACGGATTCTCGGCGATTGGCACCGGGCAACGGCATTGGACGCCGCGACGCTCGATACCTTTGCCGCCGGTGCCGAGTTCCGCGAGCTTCGGATTGTCCCGTTCCACGCGGCGATTCGCGCGCAGCATCCAAACTGCGCACCGGTGATCGACCGCTGCATCGCCGAGCTCGCAGACCAGCACACCGTCGTCATCCACGGAGACTTCTCCCCCAAGAACGTGCTCGTCGACCCCGACGGTATTGCGCTCTGGGTGTTGGATTTCGAAGTGGCCCACGCCGGCCCACCGGTATTCGACGTGGCATTTTTCACCTCCCACCTGCTGATGAAGGCGGTGCATCGACCGATGGAGACCTCGCGGTTTCTCGAGCTGCGATCCCGGTTCCTCGCCGAGTACCACCGCGACCTTCCCTCACCGGTTGCCGGTGCGTTTGCGTCGCTCGGCGCGCACACCGCCTGTCTGCTGCTCGCTCGTGTAGATGGCCTGTCGCCCACCGGATATCTCACTGAACTCGACCGCACCACCATTCGGGCATGGGCGGTTGACGTTCTGTCGAGCTCAGACCCCGAACAGACATTCACCGATTCTCTGGCAATGCTCGGCCCGAACGGCAGCGAATGACCACCCCGTCACGCATCACCTCTCTCACCGCCTGGGAGGCTCTCGATTCCCGCGGGCGACCCACCGTCGCCGCGAAGCTCACCCTGGCGAGTGGGGCAAGCGGACTGGCGATGGCTCCGTCGGGAGCATCCGCCGGGTCGCACGAGGCGTTCGAGCTCAGGGATGGCGGCAGCCGTTATGGAGGCAAGGGCGTTCTGAAGGCGGTCGAGAACATCCGTTCGGTCATCGAGCCTCGCCTGATCGGGGTCGAGCTCACCGATCCAGCCGCCCTTGACCTCGAGCTCGCCCGTCTCGACGTCTCACCCGGATTCTCCACACTGGGCGCAAACGCCGCCCTCGCCGTCTCGCTAGCGAGCCACTTGGCTGCTGCCGCCCAGGCCGGGGTGTCCCTGGCACGCTACCTGCAGCCACAGGGAAGCCTGGCGATTCCGATGCCGATGGTGAACATCGTCTCGGGCGGTGCGCACGCGGGGCGGGCCATCGACATTCAGGACATCCTCGTCATCCCCCACCGGGCGACCACCTTCGCCGAGGCCATCGAGTGGTGCGCCCGTGTGCGCGAGGCCGGGACCAAACTCGGCCTCCAGCGCGGACTCCGCGGCGCGCAACTCGACGCCGACGAGGGCGGGATCGGCGTGCAGTTCGAGTCGAACACCGATGCGCTTCGCTTTGTGGTGGCCGCCATCGAGGCAGCCCGACTCCAGCCTGGCGAACAGGTCAGCCTCGCCATCGATGTCGCCGCCAACGAGTTGGCCGTCGGAGATGCGTACCGCTTCGAGAGGGAGAAACGCGTGCTCGACGCCGCAGAACTCCTCGACGAGATCGACGGCTGGACCACGCAGTTCCCGCTCATCTCGGTCGAGGATCCGCTGTCCGAGGACTCGTGGGCCGGCTGGCAGGACGGCACCGCGCGGATGGGCGGCCGGGTGCAGATTGTCGGTGACGACCACTTCGTGACCAACGCGACCCGGCTGACCCGGGGGATCGCCGAGAAGTCCGCGAACGCCATCCTGGTGAAGGTGAATCAGAACGGTCTAGTTTCAGGTTCGCACGCTGTGCTTGAGCAGGCGAAGGCTGCCGGCTTTAACACCGTGGTGTCGGCACGCTCTGGCGAGACCGAGCAGTCCTGGCTCGTCGATCTCGCCGTCGGATGGCGTGCCAACCAGATCAAGGTCGGCTCGACTCACCGTTCGGAGCGCACCGCCAAGTGGAACCGCCTCCTCGAACTGGAGGCCACCGAAGCCACCGAACTCAGCCGTTTCACCCTGCCAAAAATCAGTAGCGGAAAGTAGGAACCACCATGCCGATTTCTCTCGATGTCGTCGTGAAGCGCGAATCCCAGTGCGGCGAAGGGCCGGTCTGGGATCGCGAGCGCGGCGTTGTGCACTGGGTGGACATCACGGGCAAGTCGATTCTGACCACCGACCTCGCCACCCTCGTAACCACCGAGATCGGCTACCCCGACCTCGTCGGTGCCGCTGCCCATCGTCGCGACGGCGGGTTTGTCGCGGCGGTGGCAACTGGTTTCGTCGCCATCGACGAAGTCGGTCAGGTCAGCTGGCGCGCCGATTGCCTGACGCCGGATGTGCGCATGAACGATGCGAAGACCGACCCGAACGGACGCTATTGGGCCGGCAGTTGCGCCCCCGACTTCACCGTGGGCAAGGGAGCCCTGTGGCGGCTGGACGGCGACGGCACCGTCACGCAGGTTCTCAGCGGCCTGACTCAGCCGAACGGCATGGGCTGGAGCCCCGACGGTACGTCGTTCTATCTGGTTGAAACGCAGGCGCGCTTCGTGATGCAGTTCGGCTTCGACGCCGAAACTGGCACACTGACGGGCACGCCGGTCAAGCTGATCGGCGCCGAATACTTCCCAGCGGGATTCCCCGACGGCCTCGCCGTCGACTCGACCGGCAACCTGTGGATCGCCGAGTACGCGGGCGGGGCCGTGCACGAGTTCACGCCGAGCGGCGAGCGTGTGCAGTCGATCACGGTTCCGACCAGCTATCCAACCTCGTGCGCGTTTGCCGGGCCGAACGGGGATGAGTTGTGGGTGACATCCGCCGCGGCGGGCGCGGATCTCGAAGAGGAGCCGCTCTCCGGCTCGACGTTCCGCATCACCGGGCTGGGAGCATCCGCCGCACCGGGCGTCGCGTTCGCGGGCGCACTGTGACCGTGCTGCTGCGCTCGGACGAACTCGAGGTGGAGATCACGCCGGAGCGGGGGGCCGACATCCGTCAGATCCGCGACCGGGCGACCGGGATGCCGTTTCTTGCCGAGTCGCCGACCACCGCGGGACATCCCGGGCACAGCACCGGCGACTCGATGGTCAACTGGCTGAACGGATATCCAGGTGGATGGCAGTTCCTCTGCCCGAACGCCGGGCCGGCCCGGGCGTACGGCGGGGTCGAGCAGGGCTACCACGGCGAGGCGGCCGTCGTCGATTGGCAGACATCGCAACTCTCCGAGTCCTCGTGCGAGTTCACGACGCTGCTGATGTCGGCGCCGCTTCGGCTGCACCGGCGGATCACGGTAAGTGGCGGCGTGGTCGAGGTCACCGACTCGGTCACCAACCTCTCGCCCGCTGAGGTGGAGGTGCGAATGGTGCAGCATCCCGCGTTCGGCTCGCAGTTTCTCGGAGCGGGCAGCTACCTCGCCCTCGACGCCGAGGTGCTGATCTCCGACACCTCCGCCCACGGCCAGCTCATGCCCCCCGATTCCGTGCTTTCCCCGAGCATCCTGCCTCCGGGGCCGGAGCCCAAAACCGTCGCGATCCCGGAGGCAGGATCGGGTGTTGCCGCCTTCGCAGCCCTCGCCGAGTTCGCCACTCCCGCTGCGACGTTCGTGAGTCCTTCGGCCGGCCTCGCCGCGCGGTTGGAGTGGGACGGCACCGTGTACCCGTACGCCTGGTTCTGGGTCGAGGCAAACGCAACGCCGGTCTGGCCATGGTTTCAGCGGATGTACTCGGTCGCGGTCGAGCCGGCCAACATCGTGCCGGGAGACGGGCCGATCGGCAGCTACACGCGTGGCGGGCGCGGGACCGCCATCGCCGGCGGGAAGACGCTCAGTACGACGACCAGGTTCCGTCGCCAGAGGCTCTGACGGTCAGTCTGCTGTCCGACGGCCGACGCGGGGGCAGCGCATCCACACAGCGGCGCGGCGCTAGTAGTGCGGGGGCTTGTCAGCTCTCATCCGGTCGTCGTTCTCGTTCCGTGGATGTCGGAGCGGCTCCGGCGCGGGCGTCGGGTCGGTGCCGCTCGGCGGCGGCGTCGTGACACGCCGGCGGCGCGGACGCACAGGCGGCTGCGGCTCCGGCTCAGTTGTGGGCTGATCCAACGACCGGGATCTCCTGCGTCATGGCGCCGCCGGCGAGGCCCGCCAGCCGGGCGATGCGATCGGCAACGGCATCCGGATCACTGAACAGCTCGAAGGCGTGCACGCGCGCATAGTGCCAGCCGAGACGACGCAGCACCTCCGGGCGCAGACGAAGCGACTCGCGCAGGGTACGTCCGGCGAGCACGCCGTCGGTTTCCACGACGATGCAGGTGCCGCCGTTCGCGGCGACCAGACCGAGCTTGCCGCGGTGACCGAGGGCCACCCGGAGTCCGCGAGAGGCGAGCCGGCGCGAGAGGTCGACCAGCATCGGATCACTGTCGTCGGGGAGCGGAGGCTCCGCACGGCGGGCCGCGACCTCGTCGAGGATCTCGGCGAGCGCGACGGCGCCGTGCTTCAGGCGGCCGTCCTCGACATCCGACGGTCGGAAGCAGGTGACGATGACGAGGTTGCGTCGCGCACGTGTCATCGCGACCGCCAGTAGGCGTTCACCGCCGGGCATGCCGAGCGGACCGAAGTCGGCGAGCACCCGACCGTGCGGGGTACGGCCGTAGCCGATCGAGAAGATGACGCGGTCGCGACTCTGCGCGGCGGCACGTTCGATTGGCAGCACGGTGAAAGGCTCCGGCCCGTCACCCAGCACGAAGTCGCTGAGCGCCGGACGGGTGACCATCGCCGTAAGCACGGCCTGCAGAACGCGCACAGAGTGCTTCTGGCTGGCCGTGACAACCATCAGCGACTCGTGCGAACGCAACGTCGCGTGTTCGAGCACCAACTCGACCACGCGACCCACCTCGGCGTCGACGCTTTCGACCGCTCCGGTGTCACCGTCGGGCATGCCGGTGCCGTTCTCGACATAGTCGAGAACGAGGCTGCCGTGGCCGAGGAACGAACCAGCCCAAGGCAGCGAGTCGATCTTTCCGCCGTAAAAGCGGCGGTTCACGAGCTCGGCAAGGTCCTCGCCGCCGGCGCGGTAGCTGCGGGTGAGGCTCAAGCTCGTGAGCAGCTCACCAAGGCGCGCGAGCGCCGAGCGCCCGTGCAACTCGTCGAGGGCGCGGGCGCCGTGCGCCGGATCGGTCGCGGGGTCAACGGGGATCGCGGTGTCCGAATCGGTCAGCGCGATTTCGAAGGAGGACGGCGTCTGCGTCACCGGATCACCGAACGCGACCACCTGCTTCGCGCGCCGAATGGCTCCGACGTTCTCGGCGACTGTCGTGGCACCGGCGTCGAGCAACAGCACGGTGTCGAAAGCCATCGTGTCTGCGACCGCCGTCACCTCGTATGGCGAGGTGAGCCAGATCGGCGCCACCGAGCGGGCCAGGTGCGGAGCCGCGCGCTGAAGAGCCTCCGATGTCATCCCGTCGGTCGACAAGACGCGCTTCAGCTCGGAGGCCTCATCCGGCCAGTCGACCAGTCCAATCTTCCAGTTTTCGGCCAGCTGCCACGCAAGGAGCTGCGCTCCCCCGGCGGCGTGAGCCTCGTCGACCAGACGGAAGTCCGCCTCGAGACGCTCAAGCACATCCGTCCTCGCGCCGAGCAGCGCGCGGTCGGCGGCGAGCAGGTGTTCGAGTGCTGAGCGCCACCACGCGAGTTCTAGCTCGGCGGCGATCTGCTCCTCCGGAACGTGACGGCGGGCAAGGTCGGTAAGCAGCGGCTCGAGGTTGAGGCTGCGCATCGTGGCCACCAGCTCGCTGCGCTCCTGCAGGTTGGCCAGCACGTCGGAGTCGGCCGCGAGCGCGGTAAGTATTTCGCTGAGGCGGTGCAAGGGCATCCCCGAGAACTGGGTCTCGCGACTCAGGTGGCCGAGCGGCACATCGAGGGCCGCGAGATCGGCGGAGAGCTGCTGCCAGGCGACCGCCGCATCAGAGATGCCGGTTGGCACCTCGGGAACCACGCCGGTGGCGACGAATCGCTGCCACATGATCCGCTGCCGCTGGATGGCGCCGAGCGCCTCGTGCAGGTCGCCGACGTGCATGCCCGGACGCACGTACTCTTTTGCCAGCTTCTTCAGGCGGCGGCGGTTGACCGACGACATGTCGCGCGCGTCCCGTCGCGGCGCCGTGGCCACGATGAGTTCGCTGAGCGAGCGGTCGAACACGGCGGGCGTGAAGCGATCGAGAGTGTCCCTGATGTCAGTGAGCAGCTTGAGATAGACGCCCAGTTCACCGATGGACTGGAACGGTCGCATCCGGGTGGAACCGATCAGTTGCCGCGCGCGGACGAGCAGTCGAGGCAACTCCTCCCCGTGGATCTTCTTCGCGAGCGCGTGTGCCCTGTGCGCGTCGGCGCCGTTCGCGAACTGCGCGCCGTACCAAGGCGAGTCCCCTGGGCCGTAGCGGAACTCCCCCAGCTGGGCGGCCTCCACCATCGTGCGGGCAATGGTGGCGCGATCGGCGGCGAGCCGCTCCACCGTCAAAAGATCGAGACGAGCCGTCGTCGACGGCGGGACCGGCAGCAGGGCCAGCCGCGAGAGTTCGGTGACACAGTCGACGACCGAGACGCCGATCGCCGCATCTGGCCGCGACAGCGAGCCGCGATAGTCGAGCAGCACCTTGCGCAGGCGCACCAGCGCCTCGTCCACCTCACCGAGCACGGCGGGCTTGGTTCGCTCGTTGCGGGCGATGGCGCGCACGACATCCCGACGCAGCGTGGCGGGGGCGACCGCCATCCCACTCAGGCCGATGTCTGCGAAGCGCGCGGCGATACCGTCGAGCGTGGCGCGGCGCGGACTGACCACGAGCACGCGTTTGTTCTGGCCGACTAGGCTCCCCAACGCGTTAACGATCGTCTGCGTGCCGCCGGTGCCTGGCATGGTCTTGACAACGATCGAGTTGCCGGAGGCGATCTGGGCAATCACCTGCTCCTGCTCCGCGTCGGCGTCAAGCAGCAACACGTCCGTGGACGGATCTCGGTAGTCGGCGTCGATCGGCTCGACCGGGGCGAAGCCCTCCTCGAGCGTCCACTTGGCGGTGGCGTCACCGGCGAGAGCATCGAGCACAGGGTGCTCGAGCTGCCAGGCGTCGGACACCATGTTGGGGGCCGCCTCCGCGAAGGCGGAAACCACGAGACGGGGAGCAACGGAGAAATCCGGAAGGTGTCCGGTGAGCGCCCGCAGCTGGTCAATCACAGCGTTCGGCTTGAAGGTGCCGTCGGCGTCGGTGAGCGCGACAAAGCTGTCGGCATCGAGCACCATTCCGAACTGACTTTCGAGCGCGGCGGCGAAGGCCGGGTTCAGGGTGGGAACTCCGCGGAGCTTCACCTCGAAGTCGCGACCGTGGCGGCGGATGGCGAGCGGGCGCAGAAGGATCGGCGCGCAGAAATCCTCGATCGCGAGCTCACCGTCTGCCTGCTCGGTCGTAGCCGTCCACTGGGCGAGTCCGATGCCGAGGCGAATCGCGTCGATGCCACGGGTGGTCGAAAGTTCGAGCCCCTTGGCCGCGATCCGGTCGGCCGCGAGCCGCGCGGCGCGCAGGGCGACATCGTCACGGATCAGCTGGGAGAGCAGAGTGGTCTGGCCGGTGATGAAGCGCGCGAGACCACCCGGATGCGTGGTGCTCAGTTCGATCCGGGTGCTCGGGTCATCGACGAAGTGCAGCAGCGGCGAGCGCCCACCCACGGCAGCGAGCTCGACGCGCCACTGCTCGCGAACGGGGTCGGCGACATCGCCGGATGTCCGAGGAACCGAGGGGACGACTCGGGTCACGGAGTCGGAGCGTTCGCCGCTCGTTCCGT
>JAYTXO010000145.1:0-7735 GCA_043742905.1 Microbacteriaceae bacterium
GTAATCAGATCGCGTGGCGGCATCGGGGTCGTGCCGCGCACCACGACGATGCTGCGGAACAGTTCCTCGACGCGGGAGGCCGCCTCAGGGTCGACGAGCGCCTGCCCGCTGATCACGCCGCGCAGGAACCACCGGGGGCCGTCCACGCCGACGAAGCGCGCGATCCGGCTACTCTCCCCGCCGGGCGACGGGATCTCGGCACGGATCTCCGGACCGAACGGTCCGAGCGTGGTGGAGGTCGTTCCGCCCTGACGAGAGATCTGCTCCACGATTTGGTCCCGGATCTCGTGCCAGAGGCCGCTGTTGCGTGGCGCAGCAAAAGGCTGCACCTGGAGCGTCGACCCTGCGTAGTCGAGGGCGACGGCCACGATGCGTGTCCCCCCCTCTTCGACCTCAAGCCGCAGGGCAAGTTCGGGTCGCGGCAACACTTTTACCCCGCCGAGGTCGACATAGGGTCGGACGTGGTTCGCCTCGGACTCGTCGAACGGTCCGTTCGTGTCGCGGTCGATCGGAGCCGACTTCGGGTGCTCATCAGGGACGAGTGGGTCGGAGGGATTGTCGCTCACGCGGAGGCTCCTGACTGAAATGCCGAGCTCGCCCGCGGGGTGCCGTACCCGGTCGATCCGAAAGCGCCGCCGCCTCGCTCCGTGCCCGGAAGCCGGTCAACGGGGATAAAGCGCGCTTTCGCCACCGCCATCACCACGAGCTGCGCGATCCGGTCGCCCGCTCGTACGGTGTAGGCCTCAGACGCATCCGTGTTGAGCATGATCACGCGGATCTCGCCGCGGTACCCCGCGTCGATCGTTCCCGGAGTGTTCACGAGCGTGACGCCGTGTTTCGCGGCGAGTCCGCTGCGCGGAACGACGAACCCGACGAAGCCGTCCGGGAGAGCGATCGAGACGCCCGTGCCCACGATGACGCGCGCGCCAGGAGAGATCACCACATCTTCCGTAGACAGCAGATCGGCGCCCGCGTCGCCCGCATGCGCGTACTGCGGAACATCGGCTCCGTGCAGCAGTACCTCGACGAACTCGGTCACGAATCGAGGCTAGCCCATGGTCGAATAGGACCATGCCGATCTATCGGGAGCGCCTCTGGCCTAGTCCGTGGGTGTTCATCTCGACCGCTCTGGTGGTCCCGGCCAGCCTGCTGGTGTTCCTGCCGATTTCGATGCTCGCGGGCATCGTCTGCGCGATCGTGCTCTACGGAGCGGTCGTCATCACCCTGATTCTGACCACCCCCACTGTTGTCGTCACCGACGACACCTTCACCGCCGGACGCGCCCGTCTGCCGCGCACAGCCGTTGAAAAGGCAGAACCGTTCGAAGGACGCGATGCGACAGCGGAACGCGGGACGAGCCTCGACGCGCGAGCCTGGCTGCTGCTGCGCGGCTGGATCCCGGGGGTTGTCCGCGTGGAATTGAACGACCCTGACGACCCGACACCGTATTGGCTGATCTCGACGCGACGGCCCAAGCGACTCGCGGCGGCGCTCAGTTCAGAAAGTTCTGAGAGCTAGGCCGCGCACTCGGAGCAGACCGGCCCGAGTTTCGTGTCGTGATCCAACTGCGACTGCAGCTTGACCAGGAAGCAATTCACGCAGGTGAACTCGTCAGCCTGGGGCGGAAGCACCACCACATCAAGATCGAGATCGGACAGATCCGAGCCCCCGAGTTCGAAGCCAGGGTTGTCCGCGTCATCCGCGTCAACAACACCCGACATTTTGTCCGGAACCCGCTCCTGAAGGGCCTGGATCGAGTCAGTGTCCTCGTCCGTCTTCCTCGGCGCGTCGTAGTCGGTTGCCATTCCCATCCATCTCTCAAGTGCCGTACGTGTCTCGATCGGCGGCGACAGTCTGCAACATCGAACCTGGATAAGCAAACCGGTGAGAATAATCTCTTCACCGCTTGCCCCTCAACTGACGGCGCGCCCGCGTTATTCCCGGGTTTTCGCTTCCGGCGTGTCATCCTGTGCGGGATTCGTAACGGCTGGAGGTCGTTCAGCATGGAAGAGCTGAAGGTCATTGGAGTGGAAGACGGGGCGCTTCTCGTCGCCTCCGACGAGGGGACGAGATTTCGCCTCCCTATTGACGATGTATTGAAGTCTCGGCTGAGGCAGGCTGCGCCCGCTCCGGGTGCAGCCCCGAAGCTGGCACCCCGCGATATCCAGGCGCATATCCGCTCTGGCATGTCTGCCGAGGACGTGGCCGCAGTCACCGGTGCGTCGCTGGATTACATCCAGCGATTCGAGGGTCCGGTGCTCGCCGAACGCGATTACGTGATCGAATCCGCTCTCAACGTCTCGGTGCACACCGCGATCGAGACCGACCCGATGCTGAGTGGAACCACTTTCGGCTCAGTGATTCGCAGTCGACTGGCTGAGATGGGCGCGATCGGCGAACGCTGGGCAAGTTGGAAGGAACAGGGCGGCGGATGGATCGTCAAGCTGACCTTCGTCAACGAGACCGTCGAACGCGACGCGCGCTGGTCGTTCGAACCGAAGAAGAGTGCTCTCGCTGCGCTGAACCCCGAGGCTGTCTCGCTGTCACAGCAGGGGGACATGCCGGCGAGCCTGCTCCCCCGGCTTCGAGCGGTCCCGCTCGACGAGCAGTCGGGTGACACCGGTCGCTTCGACAGCGGTGCTTTCGAAGTCACCGTAAGCACGGCGGGTGGAATGCCGACAGTCGAGTCCGTCTCGATGATTGCGATCGTCGAGATCGACAGCTCCGATGAGGCAGATGACACGCCCCCCGGTCATCATCAGACCGCCGACCTCCTCGAGGCCCTGCGTCGCCGTCGGGGCGAGCGGGACCCGATGGATCTCGACCACGAGGAATCGATGGCCGCGCATCCCTCAACGGGCTCGGTACGTCTGATCGACATCCCTCTCGACACGCCGAATGGCAGCCCGATCATGTCGAACGGCACGCCGTCCGCCGGCGCCACCCGCGAGACGGGGCCGCTCGGCAAGCGAAGGGGTCGCGCGTCGATGCCGAGTTGGGATGAGATTGTTTTCGGGGCTCGCGCTGACGACGATTTGTAGTCGTTACGCCCAGGCTCCGAAGCGGAACAACGGGATCGTGAGTTCATCGGGCGAGAGCGAGCCGTGTTGGCCGATCATCTTGCGGCCGGTGTCGTCGGGGTTGGCGTAATAGGCGATTCGCTTACGGGCTGCCACGAGCACATCGCCGATCCGCGGGAGCACTTCGGGAGCTACCTCGCCGAACCAGCCCGCCTCGACGGCTTCGCTGCGGGTGGCTACCCAGGCGCGAGAGTTCTCGCGCGCGCGCCAGCGCTCGGCGTGGGCATCCGGTGACTCCCCCGGCTCGAGATGAAGTTGCAGGCAGCGTGGTTCACCCGCGACGTGACGTACGCCCTCCAGCAGTTCGGGCGGGACGATCCGGTGCGCTGCGTGTGGCACATCGATCACCCCGTGGTCGGCCGTAACGAGCAGCCCGGTGGTGGGGCCAAGATGCGGGATAAAGCGACCGACCGCCGCGTCGAGCTCTTCCAGCACCGATACCCAGTTCGGGGACTCGAGCCCGTGTGCGTGCGCGGCGGAGTCGAGTTCGGACACATAGACGTAGATCAGCGCTGGCGGCTCAGAGAGGGCCTCCTGGGCCCGCGCGAGGCGGTCCGCGATCGTGGCTCCCGCACGATAGTTGGCTCCGCGCAACACCGCCCGCGTGAAACCCGAGTCGCGGTAGCGGGCAGGGCCGATCGCGATCGCCCCGAGGCCCGCAGCATCCGCCGTCTCGAACAGCGTTGGCCTTCGTTGCCAGTCGGAGGTCATCTCGGCGTCCCAGCCAGTCAGCTGGTTCACCACCCGGTCGTTGGCCGGGTCGAATGCGGTGTAGCCGACCAGTCCATGCTCACCGGCCAGGGTGCCGGTGGTCAGCGACGCCAGCGCCGCGGCCGTCGTCGTCGGGAAGACCGAGGAGATCGGACCGTCGATCTCGAGGCGCGACGCGAGGGTGCGGGCGTGTCCGGCGCGCGGCGTGAGAGCGGCCGTGCCGAGCCCGTCCACCAGCAAGACGATGGCGTGGGCCACCGGAGCGAGGCCCAGCGCTCCGCGACGTGCGTGCAGTGCCTCGAGGCAGTTCGGCAGCACGTCGGCCAGGCTGAACCGGTGGGATTTCGCCGCCGGTAGCATGGCAACGATCTTATGACTCCTCCCGAAATCCCCTCAGCGCCGGCAGCCCCAGGCGAGCGCATCGAGGACATCGACGTCTCCGCCGAGATGCAGGGTTCCTTCCTCGAATACGCGTACTCGGTGATCTACTCCCGCGCACTGCCCGACGCTCGCGACGGGCTGAAGCCGGTGCAGCGCCGCATCCTGTTCCAGATGAGCGAGATGGGCCTTCGCCCGGATCGCGGCCACATCAAGTCGGCTCGTGTAGTTGGCGACGTGATGGGCCGGCTCCACCCGCACGGTGACACGGCGATCTACGACGCGCTGGTGCGACTTGCTCAGGACTTCACAATGCGCGTGCCGCTCGTTGACGGCCACGGCAACTTCGGCTCGCTCGACGACGGCCCCGCGGCCGCGCGCTACACAGAGGCCCGCATGCAGGCCGCCGCCGTCGCGATGACGGACGACCTCGACGAGGACGTCGTCGACTTCGTCCCCAACTACGACAATCAGCTCACCCAACCCGAGGTGCTTCCTGCCGCGTTCCCCAACCTGCTGGTCAACGGATCGAGCGGAATCGCCGTCGGAATGGCCACCAACATGGCCCCGCACAACCTGATCGAGGTCGCCGCGGCCGCGCGACACCTGCTCGAGAATCCGGATGCCACGCTCGACGAGCTCATGGCGTACGTCCCGGGTCCTGACCTCCCCACCGGGGGAACGATCGTCGGACTCGACGGGATCAAGGACGCCTACGCGACGGGCCGCGGCTCTTTCAAGACCCGGGCAAAGGTGACGGTCGAGCAACTCTCGGCCCGTCGAACCGGACTGGTCGTCACCGAGTTGCCCTATCTCATCGGCCCCGAGAAAGTGATCGACAAGATCAAGGACGGCGTCAACGCCAAGAAGATCACCGGCATCGCCGACGTCACTGACCTCACCGACCGCAAGAACGGCATGCGCCTGGTAATCGGGATCAAGACCGGCTTCAGTCCGGAGGGCGTGCTCGAGCAGCTCTACCGACTCACTCCGCTCGAGGAAAGCTTCTCGATCAACAATGTCGCGCTGGTCGGGGGCAAGCCGCAGACGCTCGGGCTGCGCGAGTTGCTGCGGGTCTATCTCGATCACCGCGTCTCGGTGGTTACCCGGCGTTCTCGTTATCGGCTCCTTCGGCGGCAAGAGCGACTGCACCTGGTCGAGGGTCTGCTCGTCGCGATCGTCGATATCGACGAGGTCATCCAGGTAGTGCGCACGAGTGACGACAGCGCGCAGGCGCGCACGCGGCTTATGGACGTCTTCGACCTCAGCACAGTCCAGGCCGACTACATCCTCGAGCTACAGTTGCGCCGTCTGACCCGCGTCAGCCGCATCGAGCTCGAGACCGAGCTCGATCGGCTGCGTGCCGAGATCGCAGAGCTCGAGACGCTTTTGGCTTCGCCGACTGCGCTCCGGGCCCTGGTCGCCTCTGAGTTGGATGAGGTGGCCGAGCGGTTCGGCACACCACGTCGCACGCTGCTCACCGAGGCGCGCGGAGGCGCGGCCGTCACGCCCGCTCAACGGCGCGCCGCGGCATCCGGCGGACCCGCGCTCGAGATCGCGGACCTGCCGACGATGGTCGTGCTCTCGACGACGGGTCGAGCGGTGCGCGTCGACCTGCCCGAAGGCGTAGAGCCGCCCGTCGCTGCCGCGCGGCGTAACAAGCACGACGCGATCTTGTCGACCGTGGTGTCGACGACCCGCGGCGAACTGGGCGCGATCACCTCGCGCGGGCGCCTCGTGCGGTTCACCCCGGTGGATCTGCCGTCTGTCCCCGCCAACTCGGTGCAGCTCGCCGCCGGCGCCCGCATCAACGACTATCTCGGGATCACCGACAAGGAGGAGCGCGTGCTCGGGCTGGTCTCCCTCACCTCCGAGCTGCCGATCGCGCTCGGCACGGCGCAGGGTGTGGTCAAGCGGGTCGCCGCGGGCGGCTACCCCAACCGGCCCGACTTCGAGGTGGTGTCGCTCAAACCGGGCGACGAGGTCGTCGGAGTGGCACAGGGTCCGGATGTCGAAGAACTTGTGTTTGTGACCTCCGACGCCCAGTTACTCCACTTCGGAGCTACCCAGGTGCGGCCGCAGGGCGTCGCGGCGGGGGGGATGGCCGGGATCAACTTCAGCGCGGGGGCCACCGCCATCTTCTTCGGAGCCGTCGACCCAGCATCCGACGTCGTGGTCGTGACGCTGTCGACGCCGGTCGACACCCTGCCGGGCTCCGACCCCGGCCGCGCGAAGATCTCGTCCCTGAGCGAGTTCCCCGGCAAGGGGCGTGCAACCGGCGGGGTGCGCGCGCATTCCTTTCTCAAGGGCGAAGCCGCACTGGCCATGGCCTGGGTCGGTCCGGCGCCTGCCCTGGCCGTCGGAATCGACGGCGCGGCCCGCGCACTGCCCGAGTCAGGTGCGAAGCGGGACGGCTCGGGGACGCCCCTCGACGGCGTTGTGGGAAGCATCGGTCGCTGCCTGTAGATTCGTTTCATGGATATTCCTCGCCTCCGGAGCGACATCTCCGGCTCCGTGCTCTCCCCCGATGACAACGGGTTCGCCGAGTCCCTGTTTGTTTACGCGGTCCCCGGTCCGGCCCTGATCGTTCGGGCCAACACCGAGGCGGATGTCGTTGCCGCCGTCCGATTCGCCGCGGCCGAGGGTCTCGGTGTTGCGGTCAGAAGTGGAGGCCACGCAGGACCTATGTTCTCGCCAGCACCCGATCGCGTACTGATCGATCTGCACGCGCTGTCGTCGATCGCCGTGGGCGATGACGGGATCGTCGACGTCGGGCCCGGCGCTAGCTGGGGCGACGTTGCGGCCGAGGTGCAGAAGCATGGCCTCGCGATCACCTCGGGCGATACAGCCTCGGTCGGAGTCGGCGGGCTGGCTCTCGGCGGCGGCATCGGCTGGCTGGTGCGGCGCGATGGTCTGGCCCTCGACGGCATCGTCGAGGCGCGCGTGGTGCTGGCTTCTGGTGAACTCGTGACCGCATCCGCCGTGCAGAACACAGAACTGCTTTGGGCCCTGCGTGGGGGCGGTGGCAACTTCGGCGTGGTCACGGCCTTCCGCTTTCGGGCGCACCCCTTGGGCACGGTGCTTGCTGTGACGCTGCACATCGACCCGGACCGGCTCGCCGAGGCCATGCGGGCGCTGCGCGACGTGATGCGCGCCGCTCCCGACAAGCTGAACGCGACCTTCGCCGTGATCCCCAACGGGCCTCCTGGCCCGGACTTCGCCTTCGTGCACCACATCGTCGCCGTCTGGGCAGGTGATGAGTCAGAGGAGTCACGGGCGGCTGTCGCCCCCCTGCTCGCGATCCCGGGCGTCGTCGACTCCGACGTCATGTCGTCCGATTACCGCAGCATGCTCGCGGAGACGCCGGGTGGTCCCGACGCCCCTCCGCCGAACGTTGTCGTTCGCGATGCCCTGCTCGCGACCTTTGACGACGCCGCCATCGATGCCGTTCTCGCGGCACGCGGTCAGCTCGGTCCGTCGGTGTTCACCGTGCGCTTCCTCGGTGGTGCGTTCGGACGGGTGCCCGTGGATGCGACGGCCTTCGCCCATCGCAGCGCCGAGGCAAT
>JAYTXO010000146.1:0-2429 GCA_043742905.1 Microbacteriaceae bacterium
GAGTTCGGGGATGCCGTCCGGCCTACCGAGTCCGTCGAACACGACGGTGAGGCTGCGCCACAGGTCTGGGTGGGGTCCGCCGCGGCGCCGACTGGCGAGTGTCCGAACGTGGGACAAGCTGTAGTAGCGAGCGTAGCGACGCTGCTCAGCGTCGCCGGCACCGGGTGGGTGGAGGAGGTTGCGGTCCTCGGCAACGAACAGGAACAACAGCCGGTAGATCAGCCGCAAGAGCTGCCGGTAGTAGTCGAACGTAGACAACTCCCCCGAACGAAGCCGTTCACGCAGCACCGAACTCGCGGGGTGCGCAACGAACCCTGCTCCGAGTGCCTCGATGGCCGCCTCGACGCCAGATCGAAGCTCATCGCGGGCACGCGTGCCCGCCTCGGCCGCAGCCACCGTCCACTTCTCGAGCCAGCATTCCGCTGGTTCGCCCGCTTCGACGCGGCTTTGGTGGCAGGTAAGCCACAGCACGACGAAGTCGTCGAACACCTCGTCGGCGAACATCGTTTCGAGGTCGAACTCGACGAATGCCTGGCGGGTGAGACTGGCGTTGTCTCGAAGTACCCTCAGCTGGAGCCCGTTCGTGACAAACGCCCACAGATGATCGGCGGATCGGTTAAGGAGTTCCTGCACCAGGCTGTGGGGACTGGCGCCAGCAGCACCCTTGACGCCGGCCGTGCGGCGGTCGAGCGGGACCCGGGCACTGACGAGGTGGATCGGCGCATGCCCCCACGTGTGCGAGATCGGGTAGCTACGACCGTCGACCTCCTCCGCCTTGGATGTTTGCAGTCGGCCATACCCGAGTTCCTCGAACATTGGCAGCAGCCATCGTTCACGGGTGAGGGTGGTGCCGGCATCGACGGCCGGGAGGACGGCGAGCGCCGTAGTGAAGGCCTTCCAGGCGCCAGTGAGGCGATTCCATGAGCGGGTGATTCGCTCGCCGAGCAGTTCGCCTTGAACCAGATGGAAGTCCGCGGGACGCACGCCAGGGAGACCGCCGTCCTGCGATGCGACTCGTGCCAGCAGGTCCGCCGGAAGGAGCCCGCCTTCGGTGCGGATGGTGGTGAACACGGTCGAGCGTTGAAAAGCCATCAAGAACCACGCTTTCCGGGCAGCAGCATGTACAGGCCGAGGACGTCGACGGGAAGGCGGGCTTCGACACGATCGGATGAGTACGAAGGCGAACGGCAGCGCGGGCGCGATGGTGGCTGTGCAGGAGGCGGTTCGCGGCCTCCCGGGCGTAGTCGTTGAGCTGGAGCAGCCATCCCGCAGCCGCTCCGAGCATCTCCTCAACCACTTCACGGGCTTGGCCCGGCGCGACGTTGGCGACCGGTTGCGCGGTGAGGAGGAGCTCGGCCTGCTCAGGGTCGAGCCAGTCGGGGTTGTGGGGGTCCCCGGTGAAGGCGAGGACCGCGGCGTCCTCGGCGAGCAGTTGGTTCGCGTCGGCGCCGACGAAGAGGTCGAACCGGTAGCGGGCCACGAGCAGGGTGGTTCGGGTGGCGACGGCGTCGGTGCGAATGACACCTGAGCGTGAGGCCGGGCTCTTCCGCAGCGGGTCGAGCGCGGTGTCGAGGACGTGGGCGGCAAGGCCGCTGACAAGGGGGTGGGTGCGGGTGAGGAGGATCTCCGACTCCGTTGCCAGAGGCTCGAACCGGACCTTGATGGACGTGCGGTCGAGGCCCATTGCTTCTCGGAGGCTGATGGGAACCTCACCGAGCTCAAGGCCTACCGATGTCGTGCCGTTGACGTGTCCACCGCTGGCGGTGAGTGCGTCGACGACGAATCGCTGGACGTCGATAGATGTGCCGAGCGCTTGACGAACTTCGGCGAGTTCGATCGCGACCTCGTCGGGCTTGATGCCCTCTTGGGCGAAGACGGTGCGGCTTCGCTTCTCGCGGTCTGCGGCCGATTCCCAGTCCTTGAGCACTTCGACGGCTGCTGGATCGATCCCTTCGAGGCGAAGCTGGGTTCCCCGACTGCGTTCGTCTTGCATCAGCAGGCCTTGAATGATGGCCTCCGCGACCGTGTTGGCATCGCCGGGGACGGGCACCGAGTAGCCGAGCGAGTTGCGGATGGTGCGGTGCTTGCGGAGCAACACTTCGAGGACGAGACCGTCGATCCGGTTGTCGCTCCCGTAGTAGGTGAGCACCCGCACTTCCGGCTTCGGCTGGCCGAACCGGTCGACTCGACCTTCGCGTTGCTCGTGGCGGGTCGGGTTCCAGGACAGGTCGTAGTGCACGACGGAGTCGAACGACGCCTGGAGGTTGATCCCTTCACTGAGGCAGTCGGTTGCGACCAGGATCCGCTGCTGAAACGGGGCAAGCTCGTCGACGATCTCGGCGCGCTCCGACGACGGGATGCGACCGCTGACGGCTCGCACGCCGACTTTCGGAAACCGCTTGGCGAGCTCCACAGCGACGTAGTCGGCA
>JAYTXO010000147.1:0-6725 GCA_043742905.1 Microbacteriaceae bacterium
GATGTAACGCTCCATGCGGACCTGCAAGGTCAGTTGGTGCCGAATACCCAGGTAACGAGGGCGCTGAACCCGAGGTCGAGAGCGTAGACGATCCCCATCATGATGATGACGAAGGTCAGCACGACGCCGGTGTAGCTCAGCAGTTCACGCCGGGTGGGCGTGACGACCTTTGTCAGTTCGTTGAGGACCTGCTGGATGAAAAGAGAGACTCGGGCGAACGGGCCGCGCCGTTCGGCGCGCTCCCGATTGGCGCTCGCGACTAGGTCCTCAGACGGATCATCGACCACCTTGCGTGCCACTCTCAACACCTTTCAACCGTGAACTCCGCACTAACGTGCGAAGAATCGCAGGGCGGACAGGACTTGAACCTGCAACCTGCGGTTTTGGAGACCGCTGCTCTACCAATTGAGCCACCGCCCTACAGGGATCTGTCGACCGGATGTCACACCTACGCAAAATAGGCGCGACGAAGCTTGGCAGACATCACCACTCCCATAAGTGTATGCCATCGCACCCAGGCCCTCTCCGGACGCTCACGACAGAGCGGTGCGGGCGGGCGCTATCACGGTATCCGCGACGCGATCGAGAAGTGTGGGGCGCAGCCTCCACTGCTGCCAGAACAGCGGGACGGTGATCGAACGGGTTTCATCGGCATCTTTTCTGAAGTCACGCTGACGCTCCGTCAGAATAATGAACTGGACTGGATCACCCGCCTCCGCCAGCCTTGACCCATGACCACCTGGCTGTCCGCTGCCCTGTCAGGACTCGGACTCGGGCTCTCCCTCATTGTCGCGATCGGCGCGCAGAACGCTTTCGTGCTGCGCCAGGGACTGCGCCGTGAACACGTGCTGATGATCGTGGCGATCTGCGCCTTCTCGGATCTCACGCTGATTGCCCTCGGCGTCGGCGGAGCCGGGTTGCTCTTCACCACCGTCCCGGCGCTGGTCGAGGTGGCGCGCTGGGTTGGGGCCGTGTTCCTGATGTTCTACGGAGCATTGGCGGCCCGGCGCGCAGTCCGACCGTCGCGACTCACCGCAGAGGGCCAGCAGGCGGCCGAAAGTGCGGGCGCCACTCGCCCCAGCACGCTCGCGGTCGCCGCCACCTGCCTCGCCCTCACCTGGCTCAACCCGCACGTCTACCTCGACACGGTGGTGCTACTCGGCTCGGTCGCCAGCACCCACGGCGAGTGGCGCTGGGCGTTCGGTCTGGGGGCGGGGCTGGGCAGCATCCTGTGGTTCTCGCTGCTCGGCTTCGGTGCACGACTGCTCGCCCCGCTGTTCGCCCGGCCGATCGCCTGGCGCGTGCTCGACGCGACGATCGCCGGGGTAATGGTGGCACTCGCCGTGACGCTCGCCGCGAGCGCGTTGCGCTGACCTTCCGAAATGCAGGCGAACTTGGGACTCCTGTGGGAACGGCACACGGGACATTGGGAGTTTCGGCTCAGCGAGTCCCACGAACTCCTGCATTTCGGAACGGCGCGGCCGTCAACCGAACGGTGGATGCCGCACTCCGCCTCCCCACCATTGCCCGGTCGGTGCCGAACGGCCACGATTGACCCATGACAGTTTCCGAAGCAGTCGTCGAGGTCCACAACCTCCGCAAGGCCTACCACGGTGTCGAGGCCCTGCGCGGCATCGACTTCGAAATCCGTCGCGGTGAGACCTTCGCCCTGCTTGGCCCGAACGGTGCGGGCAAGAGCACAACGATCGAGATCCTCGAGGGCTACCGCGATCGCAGCTCAGGCCAAGTCAGCGTCCTCGGAGTCGACCCCCAGCGCGGCGGCCTCGACTGGAAGGCGCGCCTCGGAATCGTGCTGCAGAGCGGCGGAGAGCAAGGCAACGCGACGGTCCGCGAGCAGCTGACTCACTTCGCTGGCTTCTACCCGAACCCCCGGAGCGTGGACGAGGTGATCGAGGCCGTCGGCCTCGAGTCCAAAGCGTCATCGCGTATCAAGCTCCTCTCCGGCGGACAGCGGCGGCGGGTGGATGTCGCGCTCGGCATCATCGGACGCCCCGAGTTGCTCTTTCTGGACGAACCCACCACCGGCTTCGACCCGGAGGCCCGCCGCCAGTTCTGGGCGCTGATCGAGCAGCTCAAGGCGGAGGGGACGACGATCCTACTCACCACCCACTACCTCGACGAGGCCGCCCAGTTGAGCGACCGCGCGGGGATCGTGGCCGACGGGCGCCTGGTCGAGATCGGCGCGATCGACACGATCGGGGGCACGGCCGCACGTATCCCCATCGTGCGCTGGACTCGCGACGGCCAAGTGCACGAAGAGCGTGCGGAACGACCCGGCGAGTTCGTCGCGCGACTGGTCGCGGACGGCGAACCCGAACGGCTGGAAGTCATCCGGCCCAGTCTCGAAGACATCTACCTCGAACTCGTGGGCGCGGCCGATATTGCCGCCGCCGAGCGCGCCGCATCCATCGAAGGGGCATCGAAATGACCGCACCGACCGCACCAAGCAACCTGGTCACCCCCGCCCGCACGATCCGGCTCGGCCTCGCGCGCATCCGCTACGAGGTGCGGGGCTACTTTCGCCAGAGTGACTCGGTGTTCTTCACCTTCCTGTTCCCTCTCGTCATGCTCACGATCTTCTCAGTTGCGTTCAGCGAGCAGAGTTTCGGAGTGGACGCCGCGGGTCACAAAGTCAGCGCCGCCACCTTCTACCTGCCCGGCATGCTCGCGGCCGGGGTGCTTCTGAGCGGACTGCAGAACATGTCGATCGAGATCGCCGTGGAGAAGGGCGACGGCACCCTGAAGCGACTGGCCGGCACACCCCTCTCGGTGATCAGCTACTTCATCGGCAAGATCGGCCAGGTACTGGTGACGGGCCTGCTGCAGGCCGCTCTGCTCCTCCTCGTCGCGCGGGTGGCCTTCGGTGTCGAGCTGCCGACCGAGCCCGGTCACTGGGCGACCTTTGCCTGGGTCTTCCTATTCGGCGTGACCACCTGCGCCATCCTCGGGATCGGGCTCAGCGGACTGCCGCGTACAGGAAAAAGCGCAACCGCCGTCATCATCCCTATCGTGCTCATCCTGCAATTCATCTCGGGCGTCTACCTGTCTTTCACGAGCCTGCCCGCGTGGCTGCAGAACGTGGCGAGCATCTTCCCGCTCAAGTGGCTGGCGCAGGGCATGCGCTCGGTCTTCCTGCCTTCCACCTTCGAGTCGCTGGAGGTCGGTGGCACCTGGAATCTGGTGGGCGTCGCGATCGTCACCGGCATCTGGCTGGTTGTCGGTCTGATCGCGGCCCGGCTCACCTTTCGCTGGATCCGCAAGGACAGCTAAGTGACGACCCGGCGCTGGTGGCTCCTAGCTCTCGCGGCGACCACCCTGATCTGCCTCGGGGTGATGGGCCTCAGCGTCGGGATCGGGCCGAGGTCCGCGACGGGCGCCGCGATTTTACTCGCATACATCGTCTTCTGGACGCTGGTCTTCCGACCGGACATCGGGGGCTCGCGACAAGGCATGCTCGTGCTCGTCGTGACGATGATCACGGCAGGCGCCTTGACCTCGGTCGACACCTCGCTCGCCTTGTTCCAGGGCTTCGCCTTCCCCGCGATCTGGTGCACGCTCCGTACACTCCGCGCCTCGCTCGTCGCCAGCGCGGTGCTAGCGCTCGTCGAGATCGTGGGGTTTCTGTTATCGCTCGGGATCTCGGCGAACTCGGTCGTTCTCGCCGTCACGGTCGAGGGCATCTCCTTCGTCTTCGCGATCGCTATGGGCGCCTGGATTTCCCGGATCTCGGAACTCAGCGACGAGCGCGGTCGCCTGCTCGACGAGTTGACCGCTGCGCAGGAGCAACTTGCGGTGCTGCATCGGGATGCCGGGGCCACCGGCGAGCGGGAACGCCTGGCCCGCGAGCTGCACGATACGATCGCGCAGTCCCTCACCGGGCAGGTGCTACTAGCCCAGCGATCTCGCCGCGAACTGGCGGCCGGCGCGCTGAACGACTCGACGCTCGAGGTGCTCGAGACGGCGTCGCGGGAGGCGCTCGCGGAGACGCGCACGCTGGTCGCGGCGAGCGCGCGCGTCGAACTGCCCGGCGGCGGACTTGCCGAGGCGCTGCAGGCCTTGGCTGCGCGTTTCGAGCGCGAGAGCGGGATCACCGTGCAGGTCGTCTCGACGCTGCCCAGCTCGGTGCCACTGGCGCGCGATACCGAGGTCGTGCTGCTGCGGTGCGCGCAGGAGGGCTTGGCCAACATCCGCAAGCACGCGGGCGCGCACGAAGTGCGGGTGACAGTGAGCACGACCGGTGGTTTTGCGTCGGTGACAGTCGTTGACGACGGTCACGGTTTCGATCCAGAGCATGCCGCATCCGGATTCGGGCTCACCGGCCTGCGCGACCGGCTCGGCCTGGTCGGCGGCGAGCTCTCGATCGACGGAACAGCCGGGGCCACCACTCTCACGGCGCGCCTGCCGCTGGTGGCTGTCTCGTGACGAATGTGGCGGCAACCTCGTTGATCCGCGCACTCGTCGTTGACGACCACCCAATCGTGCGCGCTGGACTGGTGGCGCTTTTCGATGCGGCCCCCGATATCGCTGTAATCGGCACCGCGTCCTCGGGCGAAGAGGCGGTCGTTCTGGCCACCGAGTTGGCGCCCGACGTGGTCCTGATGGACCTCAGGATGCCGGGTATCGGCGGCGAAGAGGCCACCATGCTGATTCTGGCGGCCCGGCCGGCGACTCGAGTGATCATCCTCACCACCTACGAGAACGATGACGCGATCCTCAGCGCGATCTCGGCGGGAGCGAGCGGCTACCTGCTGAAGGCGGCGCCCGAGAAGGAGTTGCTCGCGGGGGTCCGCGCGGTCGCGGCCGGGGAGGTCGCCCTGGCGCCGAGTGTCTCGCGACTGCTGGTGCAGCGCGCCGCCGCGCCGGTCGCCGCCGCCGCACCCGCTCTCAGTGCGCGGGAACTCGAGGTTCTGCGACTCGTCGCCGCGGGGCTCAGCAATCGCGAGATCGGCAAACGGCTCTATGTGGGCGAGGCAACAGTCAAGACGCACCTAGTGCATACCTTCGCCAAGCTCGAGGTCGCCGACCGCACGCGCGCCGTCACCCGCGCGATGGAGCTCGGCGTTCTCTGAAGAGACGGACGTCTAGGCGCAGAGTGCGACCGCGTCGCCCGCGGCAGAACACGCGGATTCCGGCGGAGACCATCTGGTCACGCTTCGGTGCGAATCTGTTCTTAGAGCTGGATGCCGACGAGCACCGGCTCCGGCTGCAACATGACACCGAACTCGGACATCACGCGCGTCTGCACGTAGTTCGCCAGCTGCAGGACTTCTCGAGCCGTCGCATGCCCCCGATTGACGATTGCGAGGCTGTGTTTGTTCGAGATCGCAGCCCCCGAACCGGGCAGGGCGAATCCGCGCGAGATCCCCGCCATCTCAATCAGCCAGGCGGCACTGAGTTTGACGCGGTACTCATCCGATGCGGAAGCGGCGGAAGCCGAAGCGAGGGCCGGAATGGGCGAGCCCAGCGGCAGCACTTTCGCGGGACGCTCCGGCTCGGTCGGCCAGCGCGGCGCGTCCGAGGGGAGGCCGCGGGCGAAGTTCTCGCTCACGATCGGGTTGGTAAAGAAGGAGCCGGCGCTGATCGAGTCAGGGTCTGCGGGGTCCCAGATCATGCCCTTGGAGGCACGGAGTGTGACAACGGCGGCACGCACCTCGGCGAGCGGCACGCTCGTGCCGAGCTCGACGCCGAGGGCCTGTGCCAGCTGCGAGTAGGCGATCGGTGCTGACAGGCGAGTAAGGGATGCCACGAGCCGCAGTTCGAGACCGAGCACGATGCCCAGCCGTCCGAGTTTGAGTGCGCTGGTGCGGTAGCCCAGTCCGAGCTCGGACGCCTCCAGCCGCTCCACCTCACCCGAGCCGAAATCCAAGAAGTCGACGGCCACGAGGGTGTCGCCGAGCTCCTGACCGTATGCGCCGATGTTTTGGATCGGGGCGGCGCCTGTCGTTCCCGGGATGCCGCTCAAGGCCTCGATACCGGCCAACCCGTTCGCAACGGCGAAGGCCACCACGTCGTCCCAGGGCTCGCCTGCCTCGGCCAGCAGGTGCACCGAGCCGTCGTCGTGCGGCACCGCGCGGATGCCGCGGGTGATCACGCGCAGCACGTCGCCGTCGACCCCCTCGTCGGCGACGACAACGTTGGATCCACCGCCGAGCACGAGCCACTCGTCGAAGCCCGACCAGATGCCGAGCGCCGCGGCGATGAGTCCGTCGCGGGTCTCGGGCGCCAGCATCCGGAGCGCAGGACCGCCGACCCGCAGTGTGGTGAGCTCGCTGAGATCGACCACGCTACGCGAGCACCACGCGCACCTGCGCCTTGCCGAGCACGGTCTCGTCGCGGTGGGTCACGATGAGGTCGATGCGCGCGCCAGCGTCATCGAGCACACCGACCTTGGCGACGACGGTCACATCGGCTCCGTTCTCGGCATCCACGAAGACGGGGCGCGTGAAGCGCACCCGGTAGTCGAGCACCTTGCCGCTGTCGCCACCCAGCCAGTCGATGACGGGCTGTACTGCGAGGCCCATAGTGAGCATTCCGTGCGCGAGAACGCCGTCCAAGCCGACCGAGGTGGCGACGTCGTCGCGGTAGTGGATCGCGTTGAAGTCGCAAGAGGCCCCTGCGTAGCGAACGAGAGTGTCGCGGGTGAGGTGGAAGGTCTGCTGGGCAACGACGTCACCGACGGCCAGGCCTTCGGGTGCACCCATGTT
>JAYTXO010000148.1:0-10270 GCA_043742905.1 Microbacteriaceae bacterium
ATCTTTGGCCGTGTGGCTCACAGGCTTTCATCTACGCTCTATTTCTCCTGACACTGACCGAGGTTCATCATGAAGACCGACACCCACCCCACGTATGAAGCCATCGTGTTCCGCGACCTGGCCAGCGGTGAGACCTTCCTGACGCGTTCGACCGTGAGCAGTGACAAGACAATCGAGCTGGACGGTGTCACCTACCCCGTGATCGATGTCGAGATCTCCTCCGCCTCGCACCCCTTCTACACGGGCAAGCAGCGCATCATGGATAGCGCCGGCCGCGTCGAGAAGTTCAACTCGCGCTACAAGGGCTTCGCCAAATAAGACCCGGCCTTTGGGCCTCTGCAACACTCGGCAGTGACTGTTACCGTCGACTCGTGCCCGATGCCGGTCAGCCCGATCCGGTGGCCGCCGGGATGTGGGCCGACGCCCTCACCCGTTCGATCGGGATCGCGACCGCCTGGAGTGATCGCGGACAGTTGCGCATCGAGCGGCGCGGACGACTGGCGGTCGACGTGACGTTCGGCTGCTCCTCGGATGCGCTGTTCTGGTTGTTCTCGGCCAGTAAGCCCTTCATCGCAGTGCTCGTGCACCGCTACGTCGAACGCGGTCTGCTGGCTCTCGACGCCGCGGTTGCGGATTACTGGCCCGAGTTCGGCGACAACGGCAAGCAGCACATCACCGTGCGGCAGGTCCTGCAGCACCGCACCGGCATGCCGACCGCCGGCTCCGCCTTGGGCGACGCTCTCGCGATGTCGAACTGGCGACGCAGTGTAGGCCGCATCGAACGGTCTGCCCCGAAGCTGGACCCGGCACAAGGTCCGGCATACCAATACCTGATTTACGGCTTCCTGCTCGGCGAACTGCTGCAGCGCGTCACGGGGGAAAGGGTCGACGAGTTGCTCCGCCGCGAGATCCTGGAGCCCCTCGGGCTACACGACACTTTCATCGGTCTCCCCGACGCCGCGTGGCCGCGCCACGTGCCCGTTCACGTCGACGGTCCCGGTGGTGGCATCGCTCAGTCTGTCCTCAATCGCCGGCTGACCCGGGCGGCGGTGATCCCGGCTGCCGGAATCTCGACCACCTCCGCTGATCTCGCCAGCTTTTACCGCGCGCTACTCGACGACCTCGCCGACCACGGTCCTGGGTTACTCCGGCGCGAGACCCTGCTGGCGGCACTGGAGCCGTCCAGCGATCGCCAGACTGATTTGTTTGCGCGGGCGCCAATTCGATGGTCACTGGGATTCCAACTCGGCGGCGTACGGCTCGGATCGCGCACCGGGCCGATGGGTCGCACCTCGAGCCCGCGGGCCTTCGGCCACAACGGGAGCAACTGCTGTTTCGGCTGGGCGGACCCGAAGCGCGACCTTGTCGTGTCGTATCTGACTGATCGGGTGCCAAGGGCACCAAACGGCATCCGGCATCTCGCTCAGTTGTCGGATTCGATCATCGCTGCGATTGCGGACTAGGCAGCGGAAGCTAGAAGGGCGGTGTACCTGCGCGACGCGACGCCCAGAGCGGTAACAACTCGTCACGACTGAGCGGCGCAAGTTCGACACCGAGGCCCTCGATCTCGTCGATCCAGAGGAGTTCCTCGATCTCGCCGCGAGCTTCGACTGCAGCCGAGGTCTCCAGCGCGAAGACTGCCGCCGACACGACAGTGTGAGGCTCCTCGGCGGCGTCGGCCCGGAACACACCCAGGTACTCGGCGGTCGATTCGTCTAGTTCGAGCCCCAACTCTTCTTGCAGTTCGCGAGCGAGTGCGTCAAGCGCCGACTCGCCGGCTTCGAGCTTGCCCCCTGGCTGCGTGAAAACCGATGTGCCCGCCTTGCGGACCAGCAGGCACCGGCCATCGGCATCTGTCACGATTGCGGCAGCGATCCGCAGCACGGCCTGGGGCGGGCCCGGCACGACGGCTGCCGTTCCCTCGTCGGGACTCGGGTTCTCGGGACCCGGGTTCTCCGGACCCGGCTCTCCGACAGCGTCCGTCGCGGCCATCGGCTCGAACTCCAGGCCGAGATCGTCGGGCACCAGTTCGTCGTCGAGCTGGTAGACGGGCCCATCGAACCCGGCCTCGCCGGGTTTAAAAAGGTCCGACTCGGGCACCTCGTCGATCACCCATGGGCCAGAGTCGTTACGAGACTCGTCGACTTCCACAATGTCGGTGTCATCCGTATCCGGGAGGTCCCGACCACGACTCGGGAAGCTCTCCACGAGTTCCGCGATCGTGACCGACTCCGAGCTGACCGAATCCAGCGAGCCGACGGCACTGGTCTCGACGGCGATCAAAGGAACGTTGCTGGGTTCGATGATCCAGGCAGGATCGGAATCCTCCTCGTCCTGGACAAAGGGATCGTCGACGGGCGCCGCCGATTCTGGCTGAGGCGTGCGACGGGCCGACGCCCAGTCGACGCGCCGGACATCCGATTCGGAAGCCTCGCCTCGCGACGACTCGAGGGCGAGGACTCCGGTGGCCGAGAAGTCGAGAATGGGCACGTTGCCGCGGCGAGGTGGCAAGGGCGGAATGGGTTGGGTGTCGACGAAGCTGTTGGTGTCGACGGCGGGCTTCAGCGGCCAGGACGGGTCGGCCACGTAGCTGTCGTCGCCGCGCTTGCTACGCAAATATTCCTGGAAGCTGGCGGCCTGCTCGACGTGCCAGACCTCCTGGCGGCCGTGCAGACCGGTGAGCGAGATGTCGAGCTCATCGGGATAGCGGCGCAGCAACGCAAGCGCGACACGGCCTGCGGCGATGGCATCTGATCCCGCGTCGTGGGCGTCATCTAGCGAGACGTCGTAGAACGCGGCCGTCACCTCGAGCGTTCGCTTGCCTTTACGGTAACGATCAACGGCCTTGTCGATCACGAGCGGGTCGATCACCGGGGTCGGGGTCTCGAGGGGTTCGAGACCGTGACGTCGACACTCGCGATCGAGCAGCGAAAGGTCGTATGGCGCGTTGTAGACCGTGACCGGGATGCCCGAATCGAACAGCACGCGAAGGGTCTGCACGATCTCCGCGACAACGAGCGTGGCTGGGCGTCCCTCCGCCCGCGCGCGCGCGGTGGTGATCCCGTGCACGGCACTCGCTCCCGCGGGGATGTCGATCCCCGGGTCGGCAAGCCAGGTCCAACGCGACACGACGTCGCCACCCTCGTCGAGGACCGCAATGCAGCCCGACACAATCCGGCTGGTGTCGACATCGACTCCGGTGGTTTCGAGATCAAAGACCCCGAGGCGGTTGCCCCACGTACTCATTTCATCAAGCTAAGTGCAACGAGCGACAGAATGCGCGAAGGGAGTCGGCGCGCGCGAAATTGGGGTCAACGAACAGATCAGACAAATGACACCCGGATCAGTTCGGTCCGCGCGACAACCCGCTCCCGCTCGGCGGCCAATGCCACCCGGCGGTCGTCGGCCAAGTAGGCCTGAAGAGCCGCCTCAGACGGGAAAGAATAGAACTGCATCTCGAGTGGATGTCCCGGCTCGCCCGTGCTCCGCGCCCGATGCAGCACCGTCCCGCCGTGGGCAGGCACGAGAGCGAGGACGCGGTCCTCGTAGGACACCAGCTCGGCGTCATGCCCCGGGTGTGCCCAGAGGAGCACGCACAGCTTGACGGCTCCGTCGGCGTGGGCTGCGGCATCCATCAGAACCCCGTCGGCTGGTGGCGGACCTCGCCGACGTGCAGCCAGTAGAAGCTCTGCGTCGCGAGGGTGAGGGTGACGCCGCCATCGTCGCCGATGGTCGGGAACTCGCCTCCGCCGAAGAGGTCGTAGAGCGCCGAACCAGGTTCGCCAACGTCGATCTTCACCGAAACCGGATTGTGCGAGAACGAGAACACGCAGAGGATCCGCTCGGGCGCGTCGCCGAACTGCGCGCCCGATCCTGCGTACTCGCGAACGAATGCCAGCACCGACTCGTGGGTGGTGGTCAGCACACGGATCGAGCCGAGCCCGAAGGTCGGATGCCCCTTCCGCACATGAATCACATTGCGCACCCAGTGCAGCAGTGACCGCGACTGGGCCAGCTGGGATTCCACGTTAACCAGGGTGTAGTTGTAGACCAGGGATTGCACGATCGGCAGGTACAACTTGCCCGGATCGGCGGTCGAGAAGCCCGCGTTACGGTCCGGAGTCCACTGCATCGGGGTGCGCGAGGAATCGCGGTCGGGCAGCCAGATGTTGTCGCCCATGCCAATCTCGTCGCCGTAGTACAAGAACGGCGAGCCGGGCAGAGAGAACAGCAGCGCATGAGCCAGTTCCAGCTCGGCGCGAGAGTTGTCGAGCAAGGGAGCGAGTCGTCGACGGATTCCGACGTTGACGCGCATCCGCGGGTCGTACGCGTACCAGCCGTACATCGCCTGGCGGTACTCCTCGCTCACCATCTCGAGGGTGAGCTCGTCGTGATTGCGCAGGAACACACCCCAGCCAGCGCCGGTCGGCGTCTCGGTGGTCTCTGACAGCACGCGATTCAACTCCTGCGCCGACTGCGAACGCAGCGAGTAAAAGATACGCGGCATCACCGGGAAGTCGAAAGCCATGTGGCACTCCGGCTGCTCGTTGGTGCCCATGAACGCGACCGTCTCGGCCGGCCACTGGTTGGCCTCCGCCACCATGACGCGACCCGGATACTCGGTGTCCATCATGCGGCGAACGGCCTTCAGGAACTCGTGCGTCGGCGGCTCGCCTTCGCCGTTTCCGCCGTCGGATTCGTAGAGATAGGGGATCGCGTCGAGGCGGAACCCGTCGATGCCCATGTCCATCCAGAACCGGATGATCTCGAAGACCGCCTCGTGCACAGCTGGGTTCTCGAAGTTGAGGTCAGGCTGGTGGCTGAAGAAGCGGTGGAAGTAGAACTGCCGACGCTCGGAGTCGAACGCCCAGTTGGAGTCCTCCGTGTCGGTGAAAATGATCCGGATTTCCTGGTACTTCTGATCCGTCTCGCTCCACACGTAGAAGTCGCCGAATGGACCCTCCGGGTCGGACCGCGACTGTTGAAACCATTCGTGCGCGTCCGAGGTGTGGTTCAGCGGGAGGTCGATGATGATGCGCATGTTGCGCTCGTGCGCCTTCGTGACGAGATCACGGAAATCGTCAAGCGAGCCGAACTCCGGCAGGATCGAACGGTAGTCGGTGACGTCATAGCCGCCGTCTCGCAGCGGGCTCGAAAAGATCGGTGGGATCCAGAGCGCATCGACCCCAAGCCACTGCAGGTAGTCGAGTTTGGAGATCAGTCCGCCCAGATCGCCGGAACCGTCTCCGTTGCTGTCGACGAAGGATCTGACCATCACCTCGTAGAACACCGAGCGGCGATACCAGTGCGGATCGAGCGTCAGTCCAGGCAGGGTGATCGGAGCGGTGAATGTCACTCGTCGAGCCTAGTCAGCGCCTTCTAGACTGAACTTCGATGACCGCCCCGACGCCGCACGCGAATGCTCTCGCCGAGATCCCCGTGCGACTCGGTGAGGTCAAGGTGCTCGGGAGCACCACCAAGTACTGGGACTACGGTCCGATAGATGCCGAGCGCACAATCCTCCTCGTGCACGGCTATCGTGGCGATCATCACGGTCTCGAGGCGGTCGTGGCGCAACTGCCGGGTATCCGCTTCATCAGCCCCGATCTGCCCGGATTCGGACTCTCGACGCCGATGACCGAGGTGTCGCACGACATCCCGGGCTATGTGAACTGGATGAACGAGTTCGCGCGTGCGGCGGGTGTGCCCACCGACACCGTCGTGCTCGGCCACTCCTTCGGCTCGATGATCGCCTCACACGCGGTGGCGGGTGGATTTTCGACCCCCGCGCTGATCCTGATGAACCCCATCTCGGCTGATCCGCTGGTGGCAGCGGGCCGGGGCATCACCGGATTGACCCGTGCTTTCTACGGCCTCGCGCGTCGCTTGCCCGCGCGGCTCGGACGCCGGCTGCTCGGCAACTGGCTGATCGTGCAGTTCATGAGCATGTCTCTTGTGACGACCGATGACCCCGCCCTCCGCAGGTGGATCCACGAGGAGCACCACCGTTTTTTCAACGGCTTCTCCGACCCGCAGACCGTTTCCGAGGGTTTCGATGCCTCGCTCAGTACGCAGGTGGGCGATGCGGCCGCCCGAATCCGGGTGCCCGTTCTGATGATCGCGGGCGAGGGCGACCAGATCGCCCCGCTGAGCGGTCAGAAAGCAACCGTCGCCCTGTTTCCGGATGCGCGGCTCGTCGTGCTACCGGCCGTCGGGCACCTCATCCACTACGAAGCGGCCGCCGGTGCTGCAGACGCGATCCGCGCGTTTCTCGCTGAGCACCCCTGACGGTCAGCGCATGAAGATCGTTGTCGATTGCCGTTACGTGCGAATCGATCACCACGACGGGATCAGTCGCTATACCGCGGGCATTGTTCTGGCGCTCTCAGCGAAGCATCCCATCACGATGCTGATCAGTGACCCGCGCCAGTTGGCGTTGCTGCCCGAGTTGCCATGGGCCCTGGTCTCGGGGCCGACGAGCGCGCGCGAGCCTTTCGTGGCCAGGCAGATCAACAAGCTCCAGCCCGATGTCGTCTTCACACCCATGCAGACCATGGGCACCCTTGGCCGCCGCTACAGGCTCGTGAAAACCTTGCACGACCTGATCTACTACGGCAATCGCACGCCGCCGCGTGATCTCAACCAGGCGATCCGGCTGCTCTGGCGTTTGTACCACCTGGCCTGGTGGCCGCAGCGGCTGCTGCTGAACCGCGCGGATGCCGTCGCAACAGTTTCGGCTACCACCATGCACCTGATGCAGGAGCATCGCCTCACAAGCAAGCCGATTGTGATCGTCGGTAATGCCCCGGACCCGGTCCCCGCTGGCGTACCCACTCACCGAACAGCTCCTGTCAGTCCACGACGCGAGTTGCTCTACATGGGCTCATTTATGCCGTACAAGAACGTCGAGACGCTCGCACGGGCTCTTCATGACTTGCCGGGCTACCGCTTGCATCTGTTGAGCCGGATTACACCCGCCGATCGTGACCGACTGGTGGCCCTCGCGCCACGTGAATCGCTTGTGATTCACAACGGGACAAGCGAAGAGGACTACCGCGTTGCGCTCGAGACGGCCACGGCACTCGTGACGACTTCCCTCAACGAGGGCTTCGGGCTCCCGCTGGTCGAGGCGATGGCGCTCGGTACTCCGGTCGTTGCGAGCGACATCCCGATCTTCCGCGAGATCGGCGGGGTGGCGGCGCTCTACGCACCGGCGACCGATGCCGTGGCCGTGGCTGCCGCGATTCGCACCCTGGAGGATCCCGTCGAGTGGCTCGCCCGCTCGGAGGCCTCGCGGGTGCAGGCAGCCAAGTTCAGTTGGGACCGCTCGGCCGACGCCCTGCTCTCCGTTCTTGAGCAACTCGCCCGCGGCTGACGCCTGCCTGGCTCACGCGGCACCGTCTTCCATGTCTTCCATCGCTTCGACGGCGTTCTGCTCGTCGATGTCGCCGCAGTCCTCGCCGATTGATTCGATCTCGATCGGGTCGTCGAATGCGATGAGCTTCAAGGCACCGTCTTCGACACGGAAGCTGTGCACCGAGCCGTTGGTGATCATCCCGTGGCTCGCGCTCGGCTCGACCTCGCTCAGCACCGCGCGGATCGCGCCACCGTGACTAACGATGACCAGCGATTGGCCCGCGCGCTGCTCCGCGAGGGTGACGAGCGCAGGGACCACCCGCGCTCCGACCTGTTCGCGAGATTCGCGGCCGGGTACCGCGGTGCCGTGCGGATACCGCAACTCAACCTCGAACCAGTTGAGGCCCTCGGCCGCGCCGTAGTTACGTTCCACCAGGGCATCGAGAAGGATCGGCCCGCCAAGTCCGAGTTCCCTGGCGATGATCGAGGCGGTCTCGCGAGCGCGGGAGAGCGGGCTGGCGTAGACCGCGTCCCAGCTGCGGCGAGCCAACAAAATCCCCGTGGTCTTCGCCTGGGCGCGACCGATGTCATTCAGTGAAATGTCGGTCAACCCCTGGATGCGCTTCTCGCGGTTCCAGTTCGTCTCGCCGTGTCGAACAAGGTACAACTCGGTCATCGTATTGCTGGCCTCCTTGCGGGCGTCCCTGCGGGACGACTCAGCCGAGGCGTTCGCGTAACGCGACCAGCACCTCGGAAGTTCCCGCGTCAATCTTAAGACTCGCGCGCGGGTCGCCCTTGGTGACCCCACGGTTCAGGATGACGATCGGCATCTTGCGCTTCGACGCCTGGTCGAGCAGACGGATGCCCGAGTTCACCACAAGGGAGGAGCCAGCGATGAGCATCGCATCGGCCGACCGCACCAGTGCCCGTGCCTCCTCGAACTTCTCCACAGGCACGAACTCGCCGAAGAACACCACCTCGGGCTTGAGGATACCGCCGCAGACCGTGCAACTCGGCACGACCATGCTGTCGGACGCCTCCACTGTTACATCGCCATCGGGGTTAAGCTCGACCCCCTCTGGCGACTCGAGCCATGGGTTGTCCCGCGCCATCCGCTCGGCGATGTCGGTCCGTGCGAAGGACTGGCCGCAGTGCAGGCAGCCCACGCGATCCAGAGAACCGTGAATATCGACGACGCGGCGCGATCCGGCCCGCAGGTGCAGCCCGTCAACGTTCTGCGTGACAATACCGTTGACGACGCCAGCACGCTCGAGAGCGGCGAGCGCGCGGTGCCCAGCATTCGGCTGCGCCGCCGAGAAGTGACGCCAGCCGAGGTGGCTGCCAGCCCAGTACCGCTGGCGACCGCGCTCGTCAGCGAGGAAGTGGTCGAAGGTCATCGGGCTGCGTACCGGAGCCCCCACTCCCCGGTAGTCGGGGATACCCGAGTCGGTGCTCACCCCGGCCCCGGTGAGCACCACCACCTTGTGGCCCCGCAGCACTTCGACGGCCTGCGAGATCAGCGCTTCGAGCCCGTTATCGAGGCGCGTCGGTGTCACTTTCGTCGGTGTGTTCCCGGTCATGGCGCCTCCTCCCGCTTTCGCCACAGTAAACAACGTAGTTTTCCGGTATGTTTCCGACGGCTGGCAGCCGACCGGCGAAAGGGGGAGCGCATGCACATCGTTCCGATCGACGACCCGGCCGATCCCGCTCTCGTCGACTACTTCGGTCTCACAGATGTGGTGCTCCGTCGCCTCTCGGAGCCTGCGGGCGGACTCTACATCGCCGAATCAACCAAGGTCATCTCTCGCGCTCTCGCGGCTGGCCACCGGCCGCGCTCGGTGCTGCTCCAGCAGAAGTGGCTCCAGGAGTTGGCGCCGCTGCTTGACGGCTACGACATTCCAGCGTTCATCGCCTCGCCCGAGCTGCTCGCGCAAGTCACTGGCTTTGTGGTGCACCGCGGGAGTCTGGCCGCGATGCATCGCCCGACGCTGCCGACGCCCGCCGAGTTGCTCGCCGACGCACGCCGGGTCGTCGTGCTCGAGGACATCGTCGACCACACCAACGTGGGAGCCATCTTCCGCGCTGTCGCCGGCCTCGGCGCCGATGCCGTGCTGGTCACCCCGCGCTGCGCCGACCCGCTGTACCGCCGCTCGGTGCGGGTGAGCATGGGTACCGTGCTCCAGGTGCCCTGGACCCGGATCGCCGACTGGCCGGATGGAGCCTCCCAACTCCATGACGCCGGATTCACTATCGCTGGTCTGGCGCTCGACGACGGCGCGATCACGCTCGACGCCTTCGCCACGGACCCGCCTGAGCGAGTCGCTCTGCTTCTCGGCACCGAGGGCGACGGCCTGTCCCACGGCGCCCTTGAGGGAGCGGACGTGGTGGTCACCATACCGATGGCGCGCGGCGTGGACTCGTTGAACGTTGCCGCCGCGGCGGCCGTGGCGCTCTGGGCGCTCAGGGTCTAACGCGTACGATCGGACCCGTGGCAATGACTCGACGGCAGATTTATTTTCGTCGCCGGATTGCCGTCGGGGCCGTCATAGGTCTGATTCTCGCAACGGCGTTCTACCTGCCGATGACTCTGCTGGCCCCCCTGCAGGTGACCGATCCCGTCGTGGCGAAGCACTCGGTACTGCCAGGGGCCGCAGCCCAGCTCGCGTTCCCCGGCTACGGCGGCAGCGCGATCGGCGCTGTCGGGTTCGACGGCGTGCTCGCCCACGCAGGCACCGACGCGCCGCTACCGATGGCGAGCATTACCAAGATCGTGACGATGCTCGTCATCTTGCAAGCGAAGCCGCTCACCGTCGGCGAAGAGGGTCCGTCGGTCACCATGACCGCCACCGATGTCGGCTACTACAACCACTACCGGTCTCTCAACGGCAGCGTGACGACGGTCAAAGCAGGGCTC
>JAYTXO010000149.1:0-3002 GCA_043742905.1 Microbacteriaceae bacterium
CTCCTCGTGCGCTGAGCGCCGTGGCCGGCGCTTTGGTTCATGATTTCGCTGAGGCAAACGCCCCATCTCCCGATTACAGCTATAACGACACCGTGGCCGTGAGAATGCCGGGTGACAGTGCTTTTCAGAGCTTTCACAGGTGTTTCGGAAGGGATTGAAAGTTGGACGGCTCCGTAGTGGCGACTCTCAGGATCCGGCGCCGCGTCTCCGTGGGCTGGTGACGCTGCGGACGCGGGGTGCCTTCTTGCCTGCACAAACCAGTACTTGCCCGTCGAACAGCCCAGATCCTCAGCTCCCGCAACGCGCCAAAACCGACTTCTAGCGCCGCGCCAGCACCTCGACCGCGATGTCCGCGCGGTCGGTCATGATGCCGTCCACACCCGCATCCAGGAGCCGGTTCATCGTGGCGGCGTCGTTGATCGTCCAGATGTGCACCTCGACGCCCGCAGCGTGAAAGGCACGGAGCACCCGGCGTGAAGTCGAGCGCACGCGCAGGATCCGCTCGGGGATCTGCACGGCGTCCACGGAGCGAAGTGCCGCCTTGGTGACGACTCGTAAGCCGACCGCCGCCGCCCAGGTGGCGACCAGAACCGCACCAGCGGATGCGGAGGTGGCGACACCGGGCAGGAGCCTGATCGCCGCCTGCCGCCGCGCGTTGCTGAAGGAACCGATCAGCACTCGACTCTCAGCCTTCGCTGCACGGATCGCCGCGGCCGTCGGCGCTGCCGCAGCTGCTGCCTTGATGTCGATGTTGAATCGCGCTTCCGGAAAAGCATCAAGCGCTTCGCCCAGGGTGCAGAAGTTTTGGCCGGCACCAAGATCGATGCGGGAGAGATCAGCGGCGGTGAGATCGGCGATGCGCACCTCACGACCGGTGAGCCGGGCGAGATCCGGATCGTGACTGACGATCGCGATCCCGTCAGCGGACGCGTGCACGTCGGTCTCCAGGTGGGTGATGCCCAACGCCAGCGCTTGCGCGAAGGCGAGCAAGGTGTTCTCGGGGACATCGACGGCGAGTCCGCGGTGCGCGAAGACGCGTGGGGGAGCCGGGGAGAAGTACCCCCTCGCGTCGACGCGCGTGCTCCTAGCTGCCACTCGTCTCGCTGCCGGCACTGGGCTCCGGCACCGCGCTCGGCAGCCGCGGAGCAAAGAAGCCGCTGCCGATGTTCTTGAGCGCCTCGGTCAGTTCGCTGGGGATGATCCACAGCTTGTTCGACTCGCCCACAGCCAGCTTCGGCAGGGTCTGCAGGTATTGATACGCCAACAGCTTCGGGTCGGGGTCACCGGCGTGAATGGCCGCGAAAACGGTCTCGATAGCCTTCGCTTCACCTTCCGCCCTCAGTACCGCGGCCTTCGCGTCACCCTCGGCTTTGAGGATCGCGGCCTGCCGCGCTCCTTCGGCCTCGAGAATTTGGGCCTGCTTCGCGCCCTCGGCAGTCAGGATCTGGGCGCGACGGTCGCGTTCGGCACGCATCTGCTTCTCCATCGAGTCCTGAATGGAGACAGGCGGGTCGATCGCCTTGAGCTCGACCCGACTCACTCGGATGCCCCACTTGCCGGTCGCTTCATCGAGCACGATGCGCAGCTGGCCGTTGATGTTGTCGCGGCTGGTGAGTGCCTCTTCCAGATTGAGTCCTCCGACCACGTTTCTGAGCGTGGTGGTCGTCAACTGCTCGACGGCCCCAAGGTAGTTCGCGATCTCGTAGGTGGCGGCGCGCGCATCCGTGACCTGGAAGTAGACGACGGTGTCGATGGAGACCACCAGGTTGTCCTCGGTGATCACCGGTTGCGGCGGGAACGACACGACCTGCTCACGGAGATCGACGAGCGGGCGAAGCCGGTCAACAAACGGCACCAAAAGGTTCAACCCGGGCAAGAGGGTCTTGTGATACTTGCCCAGGCGTTCGACGATGCCCGCGTAGGCCTGCGGAATGATTCTGACCGATCGGAAGAGCACCGAAATCACGAAGATCACGATGATCACGATCACGATCACGAGGATCACGTTGCCGAAGATCTGGGCGTCACTCACGTAACGCTCCTCTCAGTAGGGGCGGTGTCGGTTGATGTCGGCGAGACGACGGCTGTCGCCCCGTCGATCGAATCGACCTGCACACGGTCGCCCTCCGCGAGCGCGTCCGTGTGGTGATGGGGGAGACGAGCCGTCCAGGTCTCACCGTTGGCGAGCTTGACCTGACCGCGGCCCTCTGCGAAGGCGACGACAACCGTCCCCGAGGTGCCGAGCAGGGCATCGATGTTGCTGCGCGCTGGGTCGGCGCCACGATGGCTTAGCCGCAAGAGCGCCGGGCGCACGAAGAACAGCAGCAGCAGGGAGAGCACCGCGGCGACCACGGACTCGACGTACCAGGGTGCACCGAGCAGACCGGCGACGAGACCCCCGACGCTGCCGACGGCGAGCATCAGGAACACGAACGAGAGGCTCAGCACCTCAACCACCAGGAAGACCAAAATCAGGGCCAACCAGAACACCCAGGCCCAACTCGTGAGCAGATCTGCTGGCATGGTCTGAAACTACCACTCCTCCGATTGATAGGGTCGGGAACCGTGAACAACCTCTATCCCGGAGCCCTCTCAGGCATCCGCGCACTCGTTACCGGCTCGTCGCGGGGCATCGGCGCCGAGACGGCGACCATGCTGGCGGCAGGGGGAGCGCGGGTAGCCATCAACTACCGCAACAAGGAGGCACGGGCGCTGCGAGTCGTGGCCGCCATCCAGGCCAAAGGGGGTCAGGCGATCGCGCTGGGCGGCGATCTCACCGATCTGGATTCGGTCGCCGCCATGTTCGCGATCGTGCAGAAAGACTGGGATGGGCTCGACCTGCTCGTCTTAAATGCCTCTGGCGGCATGGAGAGCGGCATGGGCGAGGACTACGCCATGAAGCTCAACCGCGATGCGCAGATCAACGTGCTCGACGCGGCCCTTCCGCTGATGGCATCCGGATCTCGGGTCGTCTTCGTGACCAGCCACCAGGCGCATTTCGT
>JAYTXO010000150.1:0-2140 GCA_043742905.1 Microbacteriaceae bacterium
CCCGGATCCCTCATCGCCCACAGGCAGTCCCCTTTGAGAGCCAGGCATCCGTCAGAGGGCACGCGCGTTGCTGTGACAGCGGCACGGCCCTTCCTATACTGTGAGGCACGGCGCTCCGAGGGGAGCGGTGTTGGTTTCCTCCGGCGCACGGGAGCACATCTGATGGTGCGAGTAAGCGTGAACGCAGGAACCCACGCGCGGGTGATCGACAGATGATGGACCGTCCACCGATCTCGCGCGACGAGGCTGCAGCTGTTGTGGCCACCGCTTTGGCGAGCGGGCGTGGCGCTCTCGACGAGTGGCAGGCGAAGACCCTGCTCGCCGGCTACGGGATCCCCGTCCCTCAAGGCGGGCTCGCTGGCAGCGAGGACGAGGCCGTGGCCATCGCCCGCGGCATCGATGGTCCGGTCGCCGTGAAAGTGATCGGGGCGGGCATCAGCCACAAGACCGAGCGTGGGTTGGTCGTGCTCAACCTTTGCGGGGACGAGGAGGTCCGAGTCGCCGCCCACTCTATGCTGGCGCTCGCGGAGGGCGAGGACGTCCGGCTCCTCGTCGAGCAGATGGTCCGGGGAACCCGCGAGTTCCTGATCGGCATGAAGCGCGACCCGATCTTCGGTCCCGTCGTCGTCTTCGGCATCGGAGGGATATTCGCCGAGGCCCACAGGGACATCGCATTGGGCGTGACACCTCTCCAGGACCGCGACATCGAGGGAATGCTCAACGGGATCAGAGCGCGTGCGCTGCTTGGCGCCTTCCGCGGACTTCTGCCTGTCGATCGCGCATCTCTTGCCGCCGCCATCGGAGCGCTCGCGCGCATTGCCGAGGACCATCCGGCCGTGACCGAGATCGACGTGAACCCCCTTATCGTGGAGGGCGCGACGCCGGTGGCCGCAGATGCGCTCGTGGTTCTCGACCGCGCCGGCGGGCCAGGCCTGTCCGCGTCGGGACTCCGCCCGCAGACGCATCAGCACACCCAAGCGACTCCTGATCTGACTCCCCTGTTCGCGCCGCGCGCCGTCACGGTCGTCGGTGCCTCGGAAGACCGCCGCAAGTGGGGCGGGTCGCTTCTTCGCAACCTGATCGACGGCGGCTTCGCCGGCCCGATCTACCCCGTGAACGGGCGTGGTGGCACAGTTTGCGGTCTGCCCGCCTTCGCCTCCGTCGCCGAGCTGCCCACGGCCCCGGATCTGGCGCTGATCGCGGTGGGGGCCGCCCACGTCAGCGGCGTCGTCGCACAGTGCGGCGAGCGCGGGATCCCGGTCGCGCTCGTTGTGGCCGCGGGCTTCGCGGAGGCGGGACAGGCGGGAGCCGAGGCGGAGGCCGAACTGGTCGACACCGCCCTGACGGCAGGTGTCACGCTCATCGGTCCCAACTGCATGGGCCTGGTCGCGACGCACAGTCGGCTTCAGGCCGTCGGGTTTCTGGAACTGCAGCCGCAGGCTGGCAGCCTCAGCATCGTGTCGCAGTCGGGCAACATCGGCGTGCAGCTCGTCACTCGGGCGCAGCGACGCGGCATCGGCATCGACAAGTACGTTTCGGTCGGCAATCAGGCGAGCACGAGCGCGCTCGACGTACTTGACGCACTGGGAGACGACCCACAGACGGCGGCGGCACTCGTCTACCTCGAGGGCATCGACGACGGGCAACGCTTCATCGAGGTCATGCGGAGGATCACGCGGAAGAAGCCGGTGATCGTGCTCCGCGGCGGTCTGACGGAGTACGGCTGCCGGGCGGCCGCATCGCACACCGGTGCCCTGGCCGGTGCCGCCGACGTCTTCATGGCGGCCGCCCACCAGACGGGCTGCCTGGTGCGCACGGGTCCCGACGAGAGCCTGGACCTCGCGCTCTGCCTCAACGCCCTCCCGCTGCCGGCCGGCCGTCGCGTGGCGATCATGACGCTCGGCGGTGGCTGGGGCGTGCTGGCGGCCGATGAGCTGGCTCGCAACGACCTCGAGTTGGCCCCGCTGCAGCCGCAGGTCCTCGCGGCTCTGGACGAGCTCTTGCCCGGATACTGGAGTCGTAGCAACCCCATCGACCTCGTCGCGGCCGTGGAGCCGGATCTCGCGGAGTGCGCGCTGACGGCACTCGCCGAGAGCGACGCGGTGGACGCAGTCATCGTGCTCGGCATCTTGCGCAGCCC
>JAYTXO010000151.1:0-6974 GCA_043742905.1 Microbacteriaceae bacterium
ACCGGCCACGCCACTGAGCGCGCCAGCACCACGGCCAGCGGGATGCCGAGCATCAGACAGCATGCCGTCGAGATCACCCCGGTGAGCAGCGACAGTCCGAGTGCTTGCAGAGTTTCAGGCGCAACCAGCAGCGCGGGCAGCTGCGGCCACGGAGCCGACAGCAGGATCCCCAGCAGCGGAAGCACCAGCAGCGCGAGGGCGAGTCCCGCGATCACCCAGATGATCAGAGCGGGACCGCGCCGACTTAACCGGCGACCCTGCTTACGGGGTACCGAATCCGGCATTCTTCAGGGTGGCGAGCCCGGTTTTCGAGAGGATGAACTGCTCGAAGGCCGTCGCCGCGGTCTTGTTCGTGGAACTTTTCAACAGCGCGACCGGATACCGGTTGATGACGTTCGCGGCGTCCGCCACGGGAATCTGCTTCACCTTGCTGCCCGCGGTCTTCGCGTCGGTCACGTAGACCAGGCCGGCATCCACCTCGTCGAGCTCGACCTTGATGAGCACGGCCTTGACGTCGGTTTCGAGCGTGACCGGCGTCACTGTCAGCTTCTCGGCCGCCAGCAGGGCGATCGCAGCCGAGCCGCAGGGCACGATCTTGTCGCAGAGAGCGACCTTCACCGAAGGGTTAGCGATGTCGGCGATCGTGTTCACTCCCGCCGGGTTCGTCGTCGGCACAATGAGCGTGAGCACGTTCGTCGCGTACACGATCGGGGTCTCCTCGGTCAGGCCAGCATCGGTGACGGTCTTCATCGTGGCCTCGTTGGCCGAGGCGAAGAGGTCGGCAGGAGCGCCCTGCGTGATCTGGGTCGCAAGCGCCGAGCTGCCACCGAAGCTCTGCGTGATCGTGACGTTTGGGTGCAGCTTTTCGAACTGGGTGGCCAGATCGCTGTACACCTCGGTGAGGGATGCCGCGGCCAGAACCGTCAAGGTGCCCCTCAGTCTGTCGGCGCTCGCCGTCGGGTTGGAGCTGCCACTTGCGGTCGTGCCTGCACACCCGGCGAGCATCAGGGCGGCCACCGCGGCAAGGGCGGCAGGAGCGGGGCGACGTGTCATGCGTTCTCCTCGCTGATCGACACGGTGAGGTGGTGGTCGAGAAGTTCGACGGCCACGACGGTCGCCTTCACACTCGCGACAGCGAGCATGCCGGGCACGAGGTCGAGTTCGTCGGCGGCTTCGCGGCTCATCAGCGAGACCACCCGGAATGGACCAGCCTGCAGCTCAACCTGTGCCATCACGCCGTCCTTGGTGACGGCGGTGACGATTCCGGTGAATCGGTTGCGGGCCGAAGCGCGGGCCAGAGGGAAGGCCGTCGCCATCGGTGACTCGGCGGCGGCATCCGTCATGAAGGGCACGAGATCGACGCCGTCTACTACCTGCCGACCGTTTGCAGCCTTGCGGATGGTCAGCCGGCCGGCATCGCCCCAGCGTCGGACGGTGTCGTCGCTGACGCCGAGGAGGGCGGCAGCCTCGATGATTCTGAACTCGGTCATCGTCTGCTTCTCTCCGCATCTGCGTAACTGTCACTCCAGAATAGAGGTATCTGCGGAACGGCTCTGCTCTGAGTCGCTCCAGCTTGGCTGCGGAGCCGCCGCCGCGTGCTGGCGCCGGACGTGAGCCTCAGCAGGATCCAGGTCAGCGCACTCGAATCGGGCATCGCAGCCGTTCTCCTGAAAGAATCGAGTCATGGCCTCCTCGGTCGATCCCGACTCCCCGCGCTTCCTGCGCCAGCGCGTTCTCAGCGGCTTCGGCACGGCTGCGCAACGTGCCCTCGCCGACGCCACGGTTCTGGTGATCGGAGCGGGCGGGCTCGGCAGCGCGGTGATCCCCGCCCTCGCCGCCGCGGGTGTGGGCACGATCGCAATCATCGATGACGACACGGTCGAGGTGACCAACCTCGCACGACAGACCATTCACGGGGTGGCCGACCTCGAACGTCCGAAAGTCGATTCCGCCGCGGATGCCGTGGCCCGTCTCTCCCCCGAAACCACTGTCATCCGGCACAACGCCCGGTTCGTCGAACGAAACTCCTTCGAGCTCCTGCTGGACGCCGACATCCTGATCGACTGCTCCGACAACTTCGCGACCAGGTATCTCGCGAATGACGCGGCCGAGATCCGCGGCATCCCGCTGGTTTGGGGATCCGCCGCAGAGTACACAGGCCAGGTCGGCGTCGCGTGGGACGAGAAGGGAGTTGACTACCGCGACCTTTTCCCGGTGCAACCGGATGATGACGCGGCCCTCAGTTGCGAGCTGGTCGGAGTGCTGCCGACGGTGTGCGGCGTGATCGGCGCCATGATGGCGGGTGAGGTTCTGAAGCTGATCACGGGGATCGGCGAGCCGCTCGTCGGCCGTGTCGCGTCTTTCGACGCGCTGACCGGCAGCACCCGCGAGATCAGCTACGCGCGCGATCCGGATGCGCCGCGGCCCGGTTCGCTCGAGGAACGTACTGCGGTGTGCGAACCTGATCCCGAGCGCTCGGTCACCCCTGCGAAGCTCCAGCAGCTACTCGCGGGACCGATGACAGCCGGCATCCATGAGACGCCGCCGCTGCTGCTCGACGTGCGGGAGGCCCCCGAGGCGTCGTTCGTGTCGCTGGCCGACTCGGTGCTCATCCCGCTTGGCCAGCTACCGGACCGGCTCGACGAACTCGATCGGAACGCGTCCATCGTCGTCTACTGTCATCACGGCGTGCGATCGGCGCGGGCCCTCGAGGTACTCGAGAAGGCCGGATTCATCAAGGTGCGGCACCTCACCGGTGGTATCGACGCGTGGCGTACGCAGATCGATCCTGAGATGGCGTCGTATTGATGCCGGGTGATTTGGGTGATGGCACGCCCTCGGCTCGCACCTCGGTGGACGCGCACGTGGCTCGGGTGCTCGCGCTGCTTGAGCCGCTGACCCACCGACAAACCGTCACCGTGTCGATCAACGAGGCGCTCGGACGCGTCACCGCCACCGAGATCGTCTCGCCGATCGAGCTGCCGCCCTTCCGCAACTCCCAGATGGACGGGTTCGCCGTCCGGGCCGCGGATGTCGCGTCCGCCCCGGTCTCGCTCCCCGTCGTCGGCGAGGTGGCAGCCGCACCCGGCGCTCCCGCCGCGCTGTCCCCGGGTACCGCGGTGCGCATCATGACCGGAGCTCCTGTGCCAGAAGGTGCCGATGCGATCGTCCCGGTGGAAGACACCCGGTCGGCCAACGGCTACGTCTCGATCGCGCGCGGTCGCGACGTCGGCGAGTACATCCGCGAGGCGGGTTCCGACCTGCAGCTCGGCGACACGTTACTGCCCGCGGGGTTGCGGCTCGCCTCGCGTCACCTCGCGGCGCTGGCCGCGGCCGGGCTGACCAAGGTTCTGGTACGCGACGTCGTGCGGGTCGCCGTCGTCAGCACCGGCAGCGAACTCGTCGCGCCCGGCGCTCCGCTCGGCCCCGGCCAGATCCCGGATGCCAACGGAATTGCGCTCACCGCCGCGGCCCGCACCGTGGGCGCCGAGGTTGTTCTCGAGGGCCGGGTGAGCGACGACGCCGCGGAACTCGTAGCCCTCCTGGATGTGGCCGTCGCCCTCGGTGCCGAGCTGATCGTGACGAGTGGCGGCGTCTCGATGGGCGACCACGAGGTGGTGCGCGACGTGCTTGAGCCGCGCGGAGCGCACCTCGACGTGCTCGCGATGCAGCCCGGCGGACCGCAGGCCATCGCATCGTGGCCGGGTTTGAACGGCGCCACTGCGGTGCCGGTGCTCTGTTTCCCCGGCAATCCGGTCAGCAGTCAGCTGAGCTTCGAGCTGTTCGTCGCGCCCACATTGCGCGAACTCGCGGGACTGCCAGCGGCGGGACGGGAGACCCGCGTTCTGGACACTGCGGTGCACTCGATTCCGGGACGGCGGCAGTTCCTCCGCGGGCGGCGGACTGCCGTCGCCGGCGTCACGACAGTGGGCTCGCCGAGTTCGCATCTGGTGGCGGCCCTCGCGGCATCCGATCTGCTGATCGTCATCCCCGAGGACGTGACCGAACTGGCGGCGGGTGATTCCGTGCAGACTTGGGAGCTATGAGCCACGAGCACCTCACCCACCTCGACGACGAAGGCCGCGCGCGCATGATTGACGTCGGCGCCAAACCGATCACGCATCGCGTTGCGGTCGCGGGCGGTCACCTGCAGACCACCCGCGAGGTCATCGCCCTGGTGCGCGCTGACAAGCTGCCGAAGGCCGAGGTGCTGGCGACCGCACGCATTGCCGGCATCGCCGCCGCCAAACGCACCAGCGAACTGATCCCGCTCACCCACCTGATTCCGCTCGACGGGGTCACCATCGACTTCAAACTCGGCGAATCGGCGATCGAGATTCGTGCCTCAGTGTCGGTCACAGCCCGCACCGGTGTCGAAATGGAGGCGCTGACCGCGGTCGCCCTCGCCGGACTCACCCTGCACGACATGGTCAAGGCCATTGACCCTGGCGCAGTGCTCGGCGAGATCAGGCTGCTCGAAAAGTCCGGGGGAGAGCGCGGCCACTGGACCCGAGAATCGCTGGTTGAGCCTGTCGAAACCCAGCCAGCGCAACCCGCAACACCGTTTCGCGGCCGCGCCGTCGTCATCGTCTCTTCCACCGGCGCCGCGAACGGTACCCGCACCGACAGCACCGGCCCCGTGATCACCGCCTGGCTGACCGCGAACGGCTTCACGCCCGATCCGGTGGTGATCAGCCCGGATGCCACCATCGCCATCGCGATCCAGGCTGCGATCGCTTCGCACCCAGCTGTGCTGCTCACGACAGGAGGCACCGGCATCCACCCCCAGGACGGCACCCCCGAAGCCACTCGTGCCGTGCTCGACCGGGAGCTGCCCGGCATCGCCGAGGCGATCCGTACGGTCGGCCGCGCCGTCACGCCGACCGCCGCTCTGAGTCGCGCGACCGCCGGCGTCTCAGGGAGCACGATCGTCGTGAACCTGCCGGGCTCGCCCGGCGGTGTGCGCGACGGCCTCTCGGTGCTCGACGAGTTGCTCCCGCATCTCATCGATCAACTTGCGGGCGGCGGACACGAGCATGGCTGAGGTGTTCGCTCTGGTGACCGACGCCGTGCTCGACCGCGCGACGATCGAGGCGTTCGTCACCACGGCAGCCGATGGTGCCGTCGTGACCTTCGAGGGCGTCATCCGCGACCACGATCACGGTTCGGGCGTCTCGGCGCTCGACTACGAGGCCCACCCAGACGCCGAATCCTTCCTGCGCGCGGTCTGCGAGGAGATCGCGGCCGCCTCAGGCCTACGCGTCGCTGCCGCCCACCGGATCGGCCATCTCGTCGTCGGGGACGTTGCCCTGATCGCCGCCGTCGCCTCGCCCCACCGCGCGGACGCCTTCAGCGCCTGCGCACGCCTGGTCGACCTCATCAAGGAACGCACCCCGATCTGGAAGCGCCAACACCTCGACGGCGGCCCCTCGGAGTGGGTCGGGCTGAGCTGACCCGCTGGTTGAGTCGGGCGCTATCCGCCGGCGAACGGCGGCAGCACGTCGACGCGCTCGCCGACAGTTCGCGACGGATCACGTGACACCACCCCGTCAACCAGGAACGACCCCGTCGACAGCACCCGCGCCATCGCAGCCCCGTATCGCGCGACTAGGGCCACGCGCAACTCGCCGACGGTCGCCACCGGTTCGTCCCAGGTCTCCTCTGCACACCCGGCGGCCTCGGCCGCCGCCGCGAAGTACCGCACCTGCACCGCACCCAAACCGGTCACCCGCCAATCCCGCCCATCGACCGCACGGGACGCACAAAGTCGGCAGCGTCGATCCCGTGCCCTGCCTGCTTGCCCCACATAGCTGCGCGCCAGCGCTCGGCGATCTCGGTATCCGTCGCCCCACCGCGCAGCAGTCCGCGCAGGTCGGTCTCGTCGTCGCCGAACAGGCAGGAGCGCACTGTGCCCTCGGCCGTAATCCGGGTGCGGTCGCACGCCTCGCAGAACGAGCGCGTGACCGAGGCAATGATGCCAACGGTTGCGGGGCCGCCATCCACGAACCATTCCTCGGCGGGCGCGGACGGGTCGCCACGTCCGGCGGGCGTCAGCGAAAACCGAGACGACAGCACGGCCAGCAGCTCGGCGGCTGGGACCATGTTCGAGCGCCTCCACGCCTCGTCGGCATCCAGCGGCATCTGCTCGATGAAGCGCAGGCGCGCGTCGTGGGCGAGCGACCACTCGAGCAAGGCTGGTGCATCCGCCAGCGTCTCGCGCATGAGCACTGCGTTGATCTTCAGGGGTGTAAAGCCAGCAGCGTGCGCGGCCTCGATTCCGCGCAGCACGGCCGGCAACCGGTCGCGGCGGGTCAGACGGCTGAAATGTTCGCGGTCGACGGTATCCAGTGACACGTTGACGCGCGACAGACCCGCGGTACGCAGCGCGGAAGCCCGCCGGTCCAGTCCGATCCCGTTGGTGGTCATCGCCAGCGGAATGCCGGGCGCCGCCTCCGCGCTGAGCCGCACGATCTCGACGAGGTCACCCCGCGTCAGCGGCTCACCACCAGTGAAGCGCACCTCCTTGACGCCCAGCGAGCGCCAGCCAATGCCCACCAGCCGCGCGATCTCGGGCGCGTCCAACAGATCGCCAGCGGGGATCGCCGGGAGCCCGTCGGCTGGCATGCAGTACGTGCAGCGCAGCGAGCACTTCTCGGTGATCGAGACCCGCAGGTCGCGCGCGATGCGACCGAAGCGATCCACGAGGCCCGCGACGTCCGGACGCCCGGTCGTGGAGGGCGCAGAACTCGGATCGCGGCGGATCGTTGGCATCCTGAGCGCAGTGGTCATACTCCCAGACTAAGCGGGCACCTCCTCGCTACGCTGAGGGTGCGGGAGAGGTTTCGATGTCATTCATTTCACGAGGATTCACCGCCCGATCGCGAGAACGTGATCCGCGACTCCCCCAGGGCCAGACGAAGGTCGAAGACTGGCCCGTTCTCTCGGCTGGCCCGACACCCAACATCGATCCGGCC
>JAYTXO010000152.1:0-4289 GCA_043742905.1 Microbacteriaceae bacterium
ACGCAGGCGATCAACCCGAGTACGGTCACCGGCGCGGCAGCGGGCTCCGCCAGCAGATTTGCGGCGACCCCGTACAGCGGAAGCGAGGGATTCAGCATCAACAGCACCGGCTGGCACGCCAGTTGCGCGGCAATCGGCACCGCAAGTACGAGCGACAAACCCTGCGGCAGCACCCGCCCCATCACCTCCGCCAGGGGACGCGCGAGCAGCAGCAACCCAGCCGTCGCCAACACGGAGAGCGCGAAACCGCAGCTGCGGGAGAGCCATGGATCGACGACCAGGAGAATTATCACCGCGAGACAGAGCAGTGGCATGCCCCGAGCAGGTCGCCCGTTCGCGAGAGCCAGCAGCGCGACCGCGGCCATCACCGCAGCGCGGATCACGCTGGGCTCCGGCGTGACAAGCACGACGAACCCGATGAGCACGAGCGCTGCGACCACGATGCGCAGCCTCCGCGACAGCCCGAACGCCGCCCCGAGGGCGAGCGCTAGCCCGACGACAATCGCGCAGTTGGCTCCTGAGACAGCGGTGAGGTGGCTCAACGATGAGGTTTTCATCGCATCGTCGAGTGCCGGGCTCACCGAACTGGTGTCGCCGATGGCCAGGCCGGGAAGCAGGGCTCCGCCATCGCCGGGGAGCTCGGATGCCGCCTCGCGGAAGTCCTGCCGCACCGCATCGGCCGCGGCCAGCAGCGGGGGCGGCGCGCCCGCTGCTGCGGTGTTTCCGCGCGGGAAGACCAAGAACGCCCTGTCGTCTCCGGGTTTGGTGGCCGCGATGGTGCCGGTGACGCGCAGCAAGCTCCCGATCCGCGCATCCCGGATCGCAGAGTCCCCTCGGTCGCCGAACACCAGCACCGGTGTGGTGACCTCCCAGCGCGCGCCGGCCACCCGCGCAGACAGCGCGGTGCCCGGAATCCTCCCCCCGCGCACCCGCCCTGTTGCCTCGATAACGAACTCGACCACTCGACCCGCGTGCGCGGCCTCGACCAGCACCTGGGGAGCGCGCGCGGGGGCCTGCGCGACGACCGAGGTGGTCGCCAGCGCTCCCCCCGCCAGCGTGAGCACGAGCAGACCGCGCCACGCGCCAGCGAACCATGCACGCGGGAGGCGGACCGCGGCCGCGATGCCCGCGAGCGCCCACAGCACTATCGCAGCGACGACCGCCAACCCCGAGTCCTGGGCGACGACCGCCACCCCGGCACCCAGCCACGCCGCCACGGCCACCGGGAGGAGCCGCAGATCGGCCGCTGCGGGTCGAACGAGCACTGCGCGGGCCATTGCCATTGCTGTCATCGTCACGTTGTCACAAGGCCCTTCAGCCCCTCGAAGGTTCTCTCGCCGATCCCGGACACGCTCATCAGGTCTTCGACTGCGGTGAAACGACCGTTCGCCGTCCGCCAGGCGAGAATCCGCGCCGCCATTGCCGGCCCGACCCGCGGCAGCGTCTCGAGCGTCGGTCCGTCGGCGGTGTTGATGTTCACTTTGCCCGGGACCGCCGTGCCACCCACCGATGCCGATGCGGGCGGCGCCTCGCCGACCGCCGGGACGACGATCTGCTCCCCATCGCTGAGGAAGCGGGCCAGGTTGAGGGCCGCGGGGTCGGCCTCAGCGGTGAGCCCACCGGCTGCAGCCACGACATCCACCGCCCGGTCACCATCGTGCAGGGCGTAGAGCCCGGGAACTTTCACTTGGCCGAGGATGTGCACGTAGATGGCGGCTCCGGAAGCCGGGCGAGGGCTTGCCGACGAACCCGGCGACGACAGGGGCGACGAGGGCACCACCACCGAGGAGGCGCCACGGGGTGTGACCGCGGTCACGAACACGGCCACCGCGAGCCCCGCCACCACGAGAACGAGCGCGGCCCCGAGCCCCACGCGAACGCGGGCGCGGCGCTCGGCGGGGGTCGGGACCGCACTCATGGGAGGAACGCTAGGTGCCCCGACACTTGCGAGTCCGTGCCCCCGCGTCGCTGTGGAATGCCCCAGTGCCGAAAAACTCGGGAGGAGTGGTGGGAGGTCGGCGTGCTCCGCTTCGGCATCGCTCGGGCGCCGAGGCGAGCAGAACCGAGCCCGGCTACCCCTTAGTCGCGATGTTGACGAGCCGAGGAGCCCGCACAATCACATTCACGATCTCGCGGTCACCGAGAGAGCGCACGACGGCTTCCGAGGCCCGCGCCAGCTTCTCGAGCTCGTCGGCGTGGATCGTCGGCGACACCACGATGCGATCCCGCACCTTGCCGTCGACCTGAACGATCGCGGTGATCGACTCCTCGACTAGCAGAGTCGGATCGGCCTTGCGCAACCCGGCGAACGCGACGCTCGGCGGGTAGCCGAGGCGCTCCCACATGTCCTCCGCCGTGTACGGCGCGAACAAGCTGAGGATCACCGTGACGACCTCGATCGCCTCGCGCACTGCGGGATCCGCTGCGCCCGGGCCCGCGTCGACTGTCTTGCGGATCGAGTTGACGAGCTCCATCAGCCGCGCGACGACCACGTTGAATTTGAAGGCTTCGAGCAGCCCGGGAGCGTCAGCCAGAAGGCGGTGCGTCTGGCGACGCAGCGCGAGGTCTCCGCCCTTCCATTCGACGTCCGGCGAGGAGGTGACCTCACCCGAGATACGCCAGGCACGGGCCAGGAACTTGGCCGACCCGGTGGGCGAGACATCAGCCCAGTCGATATCGTCTTCGGGAGGCCCGGCGAACGCCATCGTCAGGCGCAGCGCGTCGGCACCGTGTGCCTTGAGTTCGCTGGCGAACTCGATCAGGTTGCCCTTGCCCTTCGACATCTTCGACCCGTCCAACAGCACCATGCCCTGGTTGAGCACGGCGCTGAACGGCTCGGTGAAGTTGAGGTAGCCGAGGTCGAACAGCACCTTCGTGATGAAGCGCGAATAGAGCAAATGCAGAATCGCGTGCTCAACGCCGCCGACGTACTGGTCTACGGGCGCCCACTTGTCGGCATCCTTCGGGTCGAAGGCGCGTGTGTCGTCATTCGGGTTCAGGAAGCGCAGAAAATACCACGAGCTGTCGACAAAGGTGTCCATCGTGTCCGGGTCCCGCCTGGCGGGCGAACCGTCGGGCAGCGTGACATTGACCCAGTCCGATGCCGCCCCGAGCGGGCTCTTTCCCTTCGGCTTCAGGTCCAGCCCTGCCGAGTCTGGAAGGCGCACCGGCAGCTCGCTCTCGTCCACCGGATGAAGCGAACCGTCCTCGCCGTGCAGGATCGGGATCGGGGTGCCCCAGTAGCGCTGGCGGGAGATCAGCCAGTCGCGCAGCCGGTAGGTCTTCGCTGCGCGGCCCGTGCCTGCGGTTTCCAACAACTCGACGACGCGGGTGATCGCGTTCTGCTTGCTGAGACCGTCCAGCGGACCCGAGTTGATCATCCGGCCCGGGCCAGCCAGCGCGACACCGGTCTGTTCCGGGCTCAGGGTGGGCACGTCGCTCGCGTCGAGCATCTCGGTCGTGATGACGGGGATCGCGCCGGTCACGGGCGCGTTGGTGTCCACCACGACCCGCACCAGCAGGCCAAACTTGATCGCGAAGTCCAGGTCGCGCTGGTCATGCGCGGGGACTGCCATCACGGCGCCGTGACCGTAGTCGGCGAGCACGTAATCGGCTGTCCAGACCGGCATCCGCTCGCCATTGACGGGGTTGATCGCCCAGCGGCCGAGCGGGATGCCGGTCTTGACCCGGCCCGCATCCTGGCGCTCGACCTCGGTCGATTTCTGCACGTGCTCGAGGTACGCAGCGAATGCCGTCTGCACCTCGGGTGTCGAGCCGGCGGCCAGCTCGGCCGCGAGATCGGAATCAGGAGCGACGACCATGAAGGTCGCACCGAACAACGTGTCCGGGCGGGTCGTAAAAACGGTGACCTTGTCTGGGTAGCCCTCGATCACGAAATCGACGTCGGCGCCGATGGATCGTCCGATCCAGTTGCGCTGCATCGCCAGCACCTTGGACGGCCACGCTCCCTCGAGCTGGTTCAGGTCATCGAGGAGACGGTCGGCGTAGTCAGTGATCTTGAAGTACCACTGCGTCAACTTCTTCTTGACGACCACGGCACCGCTTCGCTCGCTCGTTCCGTCGGGCAGCACCTGCTCGTTGGCGAGCACGGTCTGGTCAATCGGATCCCAGTTGACCCAGCTGTCTTTGCGGTATGCCAGGCCGTTCTCGTACAGCTTCAGGAACAGCCACTGGTTCCACTTGTAATACTCGGGGTCGCTGGTGTGCAGCTCGCGACTCCAGTCGAAGCTGTTGCCGTAGAGCTTGAAGCTGCTCTTCTGCTGCGCGAT
>JAYTXO010000153.1:0-1668 GCA_043742905.1 Microbacteriaceae bacterium
ACGCGGTGGAACAGCTGTTGGGCCTGGGGCATGGCGAGCAGCGTCAGCACGGCTCCGCCGCCTGCGGACTGGCCGCCGATGGTCACGCGCGAAGGATCCCCGCCGAATGCGGCGATGTTCGCCTGCACCCACTCCAGGGCGAGCAACCAGTCCCGGATGCCGCGATTGCTCGGCGCATTCGAAATCCAGCCAAAACCATCGAAACCGAGGCGGTACGAGACATTGACCGTGACGACGCCGTCGCGGGTGAACGCGCGGCCGTCGTACCAGGGACTGGCAGGCGAGCCAGCGATGAACCCGCCGCCGTGGATCCAGACCAGCACAGGCAGGGGCTGGTCGCTGCGCGAGGGCGCGGGCGAGAACACGTTCACGTTGAGAGTCGAGTCGCCCGGAAACGAGGGTTCTGGGATGGCGGTCACCTCGGCATACGGCCGTCGCTGCGGGGTCGCGCCCATCTCGCCCGCGTCGCGCACACCTTTCCACGGACGGTGCGGCACAGGCGCCTCAAAGCGAAGTGCGCCGACGGGCGCCTCGGCGAACGGGATGCCGAGAAAGCTCGCGGACAGATTGCCGGCAACATCTGTACGCCAACGCCCAGACACAGTCCCCGCGGTGGTCTGAACGAGGGCTTCAAGGCCAGAGTTGGTCACAACTTGAGTCAAGCACTTTTCGGTGGACGCGATCGCTCGGGCGCGATCAGCGTTCGGTGTAGTCCGGCCGTTCGGGCTGGCTCTTCTGATGGGCCAACTCGCCGCCGACCCGACCGCCGTGCGGCCGACCGTGGTCGGCCCTCTCGTCGCGGGTGAAGAACATCGACCAGCTGCCCAGCCGCACCTTCGCGCCGGAGCGGAGCACGTGTCGCTCGGGTGCCGGATCGTCGGCCTGGCCCTCCGAACCAACGGCAACATCGCCGAGGGGATCCAGCACGTATTCGTCGTCCTCCTCGTGAACGATTCTGGCGTGCTCGGGCTCGAGTCCCTCGAGTCGAAGCTGGGCCGACTCGGCGGAGCCGACAATGACCACGTCGTCAACGAGGGCAAATTCACGAGCCGGGGACCCGTCGTATTCCTCGCCGACGTTGAATACCAGGCGAGGGTTGCCGGCGCCCCATTCCGCGTGCGTCGTGGTGGGTCGCTCGCCATCGCTGGGCGAGTCGCTCGGATTCGTGGTCGGATCTTCCGTCGTGCTCATATCACTCCTTCGATCGCCGGGAGTTCGGAGCGGAGGCTCGTCTCGGCTGCGCGGCTGCTTTAACATCGTAACGACCATGGACAGCACGCCCGATGTCGACGATGAACTGGTCGTGAAGGCCCTCGCCGAACTTGCTGATGCGGACTACCAGACCCAGGTCTGGGCGGGTCGCGTCCCCGCTGTCGGCTCCTCGCTAATCGCCTGCTACGCCTCGCTGTTCGGCGAGAGTGGACTGGCGCGGGCCCTCGATGCCGGGCCGGTATTCTCGCCGGTGATAGACCGCGAGTTGTTCGAGCTGCGCGTTGTTCTTGAGGCGGTCGACGATTGCCAACCGATCGGACTTTTGATGAGGGATCCGGCGCTGACGCGGGCTCGCCCGCTGTCGGCCGAACTTCTCACGCAGCTCGGTGTGACGCACGTGGTGAAGCGCGGGCTTCCCGAACTCGATCTTCCGCGGGAGATCCCGCCGTGGGGGCG
>JAYTXO010000154.1:0-2670 GCA_043742905.1 Microbacteriaceae bacterium
CCGTCGACAGAGATCGGCCCGCGCAGCAGGGGCAGCGCGCTACCGTCGCGACGCGTGGTGTGCTGCACCATGTCGAGGTGGCGCACCTGCGGGTCCTGGAACACCTGCTTGTAGTTCAGGATCGGCCCCGCCGGGATGCCAATCCGCCGCAGCTCGTCGACCCAGTCAAGCCCGGGGCGGGCCGCCAGCAGGGCCTCGAGTCGCGCCTTCAGATCGGCGCGATGGTCCGAGCGCGAGCGATCGGTCAGGAAGTCGGGCTCGTTGGCTAGCCCTGGCTCACCGAGCAGTTCGGCCAGCTGCCGGAAGTGCCGGTCATTGCCCGCCGCGATGATGATCGGGATGTCGCCGGTCGCGAAGACCCCGTACGGCGCGAGCACCGGGTGGTTGTTACCCTGCGGCTCGGGTACCTCTCCGGTCGACAGGTAACGCTGGCCCTGGAACGCCGACACCGAGATCGCAGCCTCCAGCAGCGAGGTTTCGATGAGCCGGCCGACCCCGTGAACGCCACCCCCGGTGCGCTCGCGGGCTACCAGAGCCGCCGCGATCCCGACGGCCGTGAAGATGCCGGCGTAGATGTCGACGATCGGCACGCCCATCCGCATCGGATGGTGCGCATCCTCGCCCGTGATCGACATCAGACCCGACATGCCCTGCGCCACCTGGTCGAGCCCAGCCGCCTGCGCGAGGGGTCCGCTCGATCCGAAGCCGTTAACCGAGGCGACGATCAGCGACGGCTTCTCGGCGCGGAGTTCGGCGGGGTCGAGGCCCATCTCGGTCATCGTGCCCGGCTTGAAGTTCTCGACAACGACATCCGCGTCAAGCACCAAGCGCCGCAGCAGTGCACTGCCCTCAACCGAGTAGAAGTCGATCGCGATCGACGACTTGTTGCGGTTCACCGAGTCGAAGTAGAGGCTGTGCTCGCCCTCGAACGGCGGCCAGGCGCGCGTGGTGTCTCCGCCCTTCTTGCTCTCGACCTTCAGGATCGTGGCCCCGAGATCACCGAGCAGCGCGGTCGCATACGGGCCGGCCAGCGCACGCGTCAAGTCGAGGACAACGATGCCCGCGAGCGGGAGAGCCGCCGCGGGCTCAGTCTCAGTCTCGGTCTCGACGGGCTCGACCACCGCTCAGCCTTTCAGCCGGATGTTGATCTGCTTGGTCTGCGTGAAGCCGGCCAGCATCCCCTCAAGCGAGATCTCGCGGCCGATGCCGCTCTGCTTGTAACCGCCGTAGGACTGGCCGACAACCTGTCCGCCGCCCTGGTTGACCTGCACCCAGCCAGCTTCGATTCGGTTGGCAGTGGTGACCGCCCTGTCGAGGTCATGCGTCCAGACGTACGCAGCCAGGCCGTAGTTCGAGTCGTTGGCCATGCGCACCACGTCATCGACGTCGCGCCAGGGAATGGCGACCAGCACCGGCCCGAATATTTCCTCGCGCGCGAGGCGGAAGTCGTTGCTCACGTCGCCGAACACGGTCGGCAGGTGGAAGTAGCCCTCAGTCAGCGGACCGCTGGTGGGCACATCGCCGCCGAGCACGGTCGTCATGGTGGAGTTCTCGCGACCCTCGGTGAGGTAGTCCGCGATGGAGTTGTATTGGCTGGAGTTGATGATCGCACCCATGTCGCTGGCCTCGTCCAGCGGGTCGCCGACCTTCATGGCGCCGAGCCTCGCGCTCAGTGTGCCGAGCACCTCGTCGTAGATGTCTTCGTGCAGGAAGAGTCGCGAGCCGGCGGTGCAGCTCTGGCCCTGGCGAGCGAAGCGAGAACTCAACAGCAGGCCGTCGATGAGCTCGTCCAGGTTGCCATCGGCCGCGGCATCCGGGAAGACGATCGACGGGTTCTTGCCGCCGAGTTCGAGCGAGATATGCGCGATCCGCTCTCCCGCGGTGGCAGCCACGCCCTTGCCCACCTCGGTCGAGCCGGTGAACGAGACCTTGTCGATTCCCGGGTGCTCGGCCATCGCCTGGCCGACGACGCTGCCTCGCCCGGTCAGCGCGTTCACTACGCCCGCGGGCAGATGGTTGTTGCAGACCTCGGCCAGTAGCAGGATCGTGAGGGGCGCGTCATCCGCCGCCTTCATAATCACGGTGTTGCCAGCGGCGAGCGCTGCGGGGACCTTGAACCCGGCGATCATGAGCGGCGAGTTCCAGGGCAGGATGCAGCCCACCACGCCGAGCGGCTCGAGGCGGGTGTACTGCAACTGGTTGTCGCCGGCCGGAAGCACGGTGCCCTTGACTTCGCCCGCCACGCCCGCGAAATACCGGAACAGCGAGATCAGCACGCCCACCTCAGGGCGGGCCTGGGTGCGAATCGCGTTGCCGGTGTCGATCGCGGTTAGTCGGGAGAACTCCTCTGTGCGCTTCTCGAGCTCGTCAGCGATCAGATTCAGCGCGCGGGACCGCTCGGTGAAGTGCCGACCACGCCAGGCCGGGAATGCGTCGTGCGCTGCCTTGACGGCGCGATCCAAGTCGGCGACACCAGCCGAGGGAACCCGCGCGATGACAGCCTCGCGCTTGGCCGGATTCTTTACCTCGCGCCACTCGCCGGTGAGGGACTCGACCTGCTCGCCGCCGATCCACATCAGGCGGTCGGTGCGGCCGCCGATCACGTCGGTCGGGGTAACGGTGGCGGTGTCGGTCATGATCTGCTCCAGACGATGCGGGGATGGCTAATTG
>JAYTXO010000155.1:0-2254 GCA_043742905.1 Microbacteriaceae bacterium
GCCGGCGGGGGGCAGCAAGTCAAGGCTGCCGGGCTCGACGCGGACTCGCTGGCCCGCATCCTATTCACGACGTCCGCGGGGGTGCACGCCGAGCCACTCGCCGAGTTCGCCGTCTTCGGCGTGCTTGCCGGCGCAAAGCTGCTGCCTCAGTTGCACGCCGCTCAGCTGCGTCACGAGTGGATGCCGCGGGTCGCCATGGGCCTCGCCGCCGACATGACGGTGGCGGTGGTCGGTCTCGGCGGGATCGGCAAGATCGTGGCGATCAAGCTTGCGGCTCTCGGCTATCGCGTCGTCGCCGTGCATCGCCACGAGGTCGACGCACCCGGCGTCTCGGCGATTTACCCGATTGAGCAGCTCGCCGAAGTCGCCTCGATGGTCGATGCGATCGTGCTGGCTCTGCCGGGCACCGCCCAGACCGACCGGATGCTGAGCCGGGAGGTGCTCGCCGCGATCAAGCCGGGCGCGACCGTCGTCAACGTCGGGCGGGGAACAACAGTTGACGAAGCCGCCCTCGCCGATGCGCTTTCGGACGGTCGCGTCGGCCTTGCCGTGCTCGACGTCACCTACGTCGAGCCTCTGCCGAGCATCAGCCCGCTCTGGGATCTGCCGAACGTGCTGCTCAGCCCACACACCGCCGCGATCAGCGCGCACGAGCCGCGACTGATCGCCGAGCTGTTCGTGGCGAACGCGACGGCCTTGCTCGACGGAAGGCCCCTGAAAAATGTCGTCAACACCGTTGAGTTCTATTGAGCCGGGTTTCGTGTTGAGGCACAGGCCCGGCTACACTCAAGGCTGAACTTCGGCGAGGGATGCTGCAGTACTGGCATCCGTAATCGACGCGGTGGGCGGGCCCCGTGCTTCCATGCACACTGTCTTTCCTCACGCAGTTGCGCGTTCGAGTTGAAACCACACACCGGGGCCGACGCCCCACGACATTTCAGGAGTACAGCCATGGCTGACGACAACAAGCTCATCGCGGAACCCCGCGACTCGTTCGGCAAGGGCGCTGCCCGCAAGATTCGCGCCGCTGGCAAGATCCCCGCGGTCATCTACGGCCACGGCACCGAGCCCCAGCACGTGACACTGCCGGGGCACCAGGTGGGCCTCATCTTGCGCAAGGCGAACCAGGTTCTCGACCTCGACATCTTGGGCAAGAGCCAGCTCGCGCTGGTCAAAGACGTGCAGAAGGATCCGGTCCGCCAGATCATCGAGCACCTCGACCTGATCGTCGTCCGCAAAGGCGAGAAGGTCACCATCGATGTGCCGGTGCACGTCCAGGGCGAGACCGTCCCCGGCACCACCGCGGCGCAGGATGCGAACACCATCTCGCTCGAGGCCGAGGCCACGAATATCCCGGAGCGCATCGTCGTCGACGTCGAGGGGCTCGAGGCCGGCACGCAAATCCTCGCGAAGGACCTCAAGCTGCCCGAGGGCTCCTCTTTGATCAGCGACCCCGACACCCTCGTCATCAACGTGACCGCGGATGTCGAGCAGGACCTGGGCGCGGAGCCCGAGGCCGCAACCGCCGACGCGGCCCCGGCCGACGCTGCGGCCGAGGCCGCCGAGTAACACAGCCAGAAGGTGTCAGACGATGGTTGGCTCGTAGTCGGGCTCGGGAATCCCGGGCCCGGCTACGCCGGCCACCGTCACAACGTCGGTCAAATGGCGCTCGCAGAGTTGGCGCACCGCGTTTCGGCGACGTTCAAGGGTCACAAGGTTAATGCGAATGTGGCCGAAGCCCGCTTGGCGCCCGGAGGTCCGAAGTTGATTCTGGCCAAGCCGAACAGCTTCATGAACCTCTCGGGCGGCCCCGTCGCGCAGCTGATGAATTTCTACGATCTAGACCCTTCGCGGCTGATCGTGCTCCACGACGAGCTTGACATCCCGTTCGATAGCATCCGCCTGAAATCTGGCGGCGGCCACGGCGGTCATAACGGCATCCGCGATATCGCTGCGGCGATCGGGAGCCCCGACTTCACCCGCGTGAGAATCGGCATCGGGCGTCCGCCCGGACGCCAGGATGCGGCGGATTTCGTGCTCAAACCTTTCACCGCGGTCGAGCGCGAGGTGCTGCCCTCGCTGTTCTCGGATGCCGTCGACGCCGCCGAGCTCGTCATCACCGACGGACTCGTGGCGGCCCAAGCCCGGTTCCACGCGCCGCGCGACTGACATTGGTGGTGCGGAACGTTTCTTGGGAGCGTCGTTTCTTGGGACATCGAGTTGGTCCGGCGCACGGAGTCGGCGGTGCGCCGTA
>JAYTXO010000156.1:0-2896 GCA_043742905.1 Microbacteriaceae bacterium
CTCGACCCGCAGGCGGTGACGAGCGGGAGCAAGGGCATTCATCTGTATGCGGCCCTCGACGGGAAGCAGTCGAGCGACGAGATCTCGGCCGTGGCGTATGAGCTGGCGCGGGCGCTCGAGGCGGATCATCCGGATCTCGTGGTCAGCGACATGAAGAAGACGAACCGCACCGGCAAGGTGCTGCTCGACTGGAGCCAGAACAACGGCTCCAAGACGACGGTCGTGCCGTACTCCCTGCGCGGTCGCTCTCGTCCGACGGTCGCGGCGCCGCGCACCTGGCGCGAGATCGCCTCCCCCGGGCTGAAACAGCTCGAGTTCGGCGAGGTGCTGAAACGCCTGAGCGCGAAGGGAGACCTGCTCGCCGACCTCTCGGCGGGCTACTTACTCGGCGACTCGAGTGGCGAGGATCTCGCCGAGTACCGTCGGATGCGCAACAGGTCGAAGACGCCCGAGCCGTTCGGCGAGGTAGCTGGCAGCGACCCGAGCTGGAGGCCTGACGCCGCGAGCCCGCACTTCGTCATCCAGGAGCATCACGCCAGCTCGCTGCACTACGACTTCCGGCTCGAGCGGGAGGGCGTGCTGGTGAGCTGGGCGGTGCCGAAGGGCGTGCCGATCGACCCGACGAAGAATCATCTGGCGGTCCACGTCGAGGACCATCCCTTTGACTACGGCACCTTCGAGGGGCGTATTCCGAAGGGGGAATATGGCGCGGGCGATATCGCGATCTGGGACCGCGGGCGCTATCAGTTGGAGAAATGGCGCGACGACGCCGACGGGCACGGCGAAGTGATTCTCACGATCCACGGAGAGAAGCACGGCTCCCAGCGGCTCGCGCTGGTCCAGACCAAGCAGGGCGATAAACCCCAGAACTGGATGCTGCACCTCATGAAGAGCCAGGATCCCGTCGACTGGGATGCCGAGGGCGGCCCTGTCAACAAGGTCACTGGCGAGAACTGGCACGGCCATCAGTCGGTAAGCACCGGACGCAAGGGACTCGGCATCCCAAAGAAGACGGTCGTCGGCTCGGGCGTGACCAGCCGCTCCGTGCATCCGATGCTCGCTACGCCCGGAGCGATGACGGGGATCGACCGGTTCTCTGGCGGCCCGGAGTGGACGTACGAGATGAAGTGGGACGGCATCCGCGCAATCGCGACGATCCGCGGAGACGAACTCACGCTGTGCTCGCGCAACGGACTCGACCTCACCGCCAGCTACCCCGAGTTGGCTGAACTGCTGCAGTCTCTCAGTGCCGATGCCAGGGGCGAGGCCGTGTTCGATGGCGAGATCGTGGCGCTCGACGCGAAAGGCAAGCCGAACTTCGGCACGCTCCAGAAACGGATGGGCCTCAGCAGGCCACGTGACGTTGAGCGTGCCCGGCTGGTCACGCCCGCGCACTACTTCGTGTTCGACGTGCTGTCGATCGGGGGTGTCTCGCAGGAGGAGGTGAGCTACGAAAAGCGTCGCGCGCTGTTGCTGAAGTCTCTGCAGAACCGCGGCCCGATCACAGTTGCTTCCGACGCCGGCGACGACCTCGCCACCGCCCTGACCACGAGCAAGAAGCTCGGCCTCGAAGGCGTGATGGCCAAGCGCCGCGACAGCCCATACCGCGAAGGTAAGCGCAGCCGCGACTGGATCAAGCTGAAGCACACACGGACCCAGGAGGTGGTCGTTGGCGGCTGGCGCCCCGGCAACGGCAACCGGGCGGACAGCGTGGGATCACTCCTGGTGGGGATCCCGGATGCCGACGGCCTGCGCTATGTGGGCAGGGTCGGCACCGGTTTCACCGACCGCCAGCTCGCGGCGATGCGAACGCAGCTCGATGGCCTCGCGCGGAAGACCTCTCCCCTGCTCGACGTGCCGAGCGCCGACGCCCGCGACGCGCGCTGGGTCAGGCCGATGCTGGTCGGGGAAGTCGAGTTCGCCGAGATCACGGCCGACGGGCGACTTCGGGCTCCTGCGTGGCGGGGGTGGCGCCCGGATAAGGACTCGGCCGAGGTGGTGCGGGAGGTTCCCTGACCTCAGCTCCAGAAGGTCACGAATGTACGGGCGGTGACGCCGCGAGGACGATCACGCCGGTGATCGGCGACATGCCGCTAAGACGTTCCAGCGAAAGCACCCGCGCGACCTCCTCGGCCGACATCAGCCCGGCACTGACCACGAGCTCGGCGATCGAGGCGTTGGTCGTCAGCGCGGTGTGCGCGAGCGCCGCGGAGGCCGCGTAGCCGATGTAGGGCGTGAGCGCGGTGACCACGCCCACGCTGGTCTCGACCTGCTGGGCGAGGCGAGCCGTGTTGGCGGTGATTCCGTCGATGCAGTTGATCCGGAGCGTGCGGCAAGCGTTCGTCATCCAGGCGAGCGACTGCAGAATGCTGTGCGCGATCACGGGCTCGAAGGCGTTCAGCTGTAGCTGGCCGGCCTCCGCAGCCGCGGTGACCGTGGCATCCGCCCCGATGACGGTGAAGGCGACCTGGTTGACCACCTCGGGGATGACGGGATTGACCTTGCCGGGCATAATGCTCGAGCCCGCCTGACGTGCCGGCAGGTTGATCTCGCCGAGACCGGCCTGCGGACCGGAGGAGATCAGCCGCAGATCGTTGCAAATCTTCGAAAGCTTGACCGCCGCGCGCTTCAGGGTTCCGCTCAGTGTCATGAATATCCCCGCATCCGCGGTCGCCTCGATCAGGTCGGGGGCGGTCTCCTGCGGGAGCCCGGTGACCTCCTCGAGATGCCGGCGCACGGCTTCCGCATAGCGCGGGTCTGCGGTGATGCCGGTGCCGATCGCGGTGGCGCCCATGTTAATCTCATTGAGCCACGGGATTGTCTCGCTGAGCCGGTCGTAGTCCTCCTCAAGCGTGTGTGCGAACCCGGTGAACTCCTGACCGAGCGTCATCGGCAC
>JAYTXO010000157.1:0-10977 GCA_043742905.1 Microbacteriaceae bacterium
GACAGGGCGGAGGCGACATCCAGGACGGGTCGCACCTGATCGATCTCGTACATGTTCTCGACGCCCTGCTTGATGAAGGCGACGCGCTCCACGCCCAGACCTGTGTCGATATTCTTCTTCGGCAGGTCGCCGACGATCTCGAAGTCGACCTTCGTTCGGACATCGGTGATGAGGTCTTGCATGAAGACGAGGTTCCAAATCTCGGTGAATCGGGTGTCGTCGACCGCCGGACCACCGTCGCGGCCGTATGCGGGGCCGCGGTCGAAGTAGATCTCCGAGCACGGACCTCCGGGCCCCGGCTGGCCCGTGTGCCAGTAGTTGTCTTCTTTACCCAGGCGCTGGATGCGATCGGCGGGGAGTCCCGCTACTTTGCGCCACAGCGCCTCGGCTTCGTCATCATCCTCGTAGACAGTGACCCAGAGATCCTTCTCGGCGAAGCCCAGGCCACCGTGGCCCTCGGAACTGGTCAGCAGCTCCCAGGCATACTCGATCGCGCCCTCTTTGAAATAGTCGCCGAACGACCAGTTCCCCGCCATCTGGAAGAAAGTGCCGTGGCGGGCGGTCTTGCCGACCTCTTCGATGTCGTTCGTTCTGATGCACTTCTGCACGTCGGCAGCGCGCGGGTACGGCGCGGGCACGACGCCGGTGAGGTACGGGATGAACGGCACCATTCCCGCGATGGTGAAAAGGATCGAGGGGTCGTCGCTCACCAGAGAGGCGGATGGCACGATGGTGTGGCCGCGCTCGCCGAAGTAGGTGAGCCAGCGGCGTTGGATTTCAGCGGTCTGCACGAGTTCTGTTCCTAGCGAGGGCCCGAGGTGCGGGCGCGGCGGTACCTGGGTGGATGGGAGACAGCGTCCGGTCCGCCGACCCCGTTGGCCGACGCCGGACTAGCGGGCTCGCGCGGTGAAGTCGGAAACGGTCCCCTCAGCCGCGGCACGCAACTCGGCCTCACGGGACCTGTAGCCGTCGACAATGGCCTCACCGAAGTCACGGGTCTTGGCGCCGACGTCGTCGAAGAACTGGCGACCCGGCGCGGTCTTCGCGACCTGATGGGCCACCATGAAGCCAGCGGCTACACCGACGGCCAGAAGCACAACAGCCTTCATCGTGACTCTCCTTTTCCCGGCGATCTGGTGCTCGCCGATCTCGGGCTCCACCATACGGGAAAGGCCCCGGTCTTCACCGAGGCCTCTCGGCGTACGAGCTGGCGAAACTAGCGGGCGGCGTAGTACTCGACCACGAGCTGAACCTCAGCCGTGACGGGCACTTCGGCACGCTTCGGGCGGCGGATCAGGCGCGCGTGCAGCTTCTCGATCTCGACCTCGAGGTACACGGGCACCTTGGGCAGGAGGTCGACGTGACCACCGGCAGCAGCGACCTGGAACGGCTCCATGCCCTCAGAGCGCTCCTTGACATGGATGAGCTGGCCCGGCTTCACACGGAAGGACGGACGATCGACGAGCTTCCCGTCGACGAGGATGTGACGGTGAACGACCATCTGGCGCGCCTGCGCCGTGGTGCGAGCGAAGCCAGCGCGCAGCACGAGCGCGTCGAGACGCATCTCGAGCAACTCGACCAGGTTCTCACCGGTTAGGCCGGCAGCGCGACGTGCCTCAGCGAAGACGATCTTCAGTTGGGCCTCACGGATGCCGTACTGGGCCCGCAGACGTTGCTTCTCCCGGAGACGGACTGCGTAGTCGCTGTCGGCCTTGCGCTTGGTGCGCCCGTGCTCGCCGGGAGCATACGGGCGCTTCTCGAGGTACTTGGCCGCCTTGGGCGTAAGCGGGATACCGAGCGCGCGGGAGAGGCGGGTCTTGCTACGAGTGCGTGACTTGGTCGACACGTATTTCCTTCCGGATGACATGGCAGCGGATATCGCTGCTCACGGACGTACATCAGCGCTCCCCCGTGATCCGGGCGCACGTCGCGGCGCCGGGTGGGGTATCGAGGTGGGATGTGTCCGTCATGAAAGACGGACCGCGTAAGACTATCAGGTGCGGCGGACGCGTGGCGATACCGCGCACCGCCTCGCCGCGCGCCGTCGCTTCGGGGTCGTGCGGCTGTCATCTGGCACCTGCCGGGTGCCGGGTGACGGGTGACGGGTGACGGGTGCCGGGTGACGGGTGACGGGTGCCGTGTGCCGTGTGCCGTGTGCCGTGTGCTGTGTGCTGTGTGAACGCGCTAGTCGCCGCGAAGGATCGCGCGGATCTTTTCGAGGCGAGCCGCGACATCCCGCTCGTTTCCGTAACCGGTGGGCTCGTAGTAGCGGGTCCCAACGAGCTCGTCGGGCAAGTACTGCTGGGTGGCTACGCCGAAGTCCGCGTCGTGTGAGTACTGGTAGCCGTTGCCGTGCCCGAGACGCGCGGCACCCGGGTAGTGTGCGTCGCGTAGCGGCTTCGGGATGCGCCCGATCTTGCCGGCGCGCACGTCGGCGATCGCGGCATCCAGTCCCGAGTACGAGGCGTTCGACTTGGGGGCGGTCGCCAGATACACCACCGCTTCAGCGAGCAGGATGCGGCCCTCGGGCATTCCAATAAGCTGCACACCCTGCGCCGCTGCGACGGCGATCGGCAGAGCCTGCGGATCGGCCATCCCGATGTCTTCCGCGGCGCTGATCATCACGCGACGGGCGATGAAGCGCGGGTCCTCTCCCGCCTCGATCATCCGCGCGAGGTAGTGCAGCGAGGCATCGACATCCGAACCTCGGATCGACTTGATGAAGGCGCTGATCACGTCGTAGTGCTCATCACCCTGTCGGTCGTAGCGGAGCAGCGCCCGATCGACGGTGGTGGCGACGATGTGCGAGGTGATGAGCGGAAGGCCGGCATCTTCTTCGTCGATGTCAAGTTCGCTGCCGTCTGCACCTGCGCCCGCCGATGCGGCAATTGCCGCCGCCTCCAGCGCCGTCAGCGCCCGGCGAGCGTCGCCCGAGGCGAGCCGCACGATCATGGCGCGAGCGTCATCCTCGAGCGTTACGGCTCCCCGAAGCCCACGCGGGTCGATGATGGCCCGGTCCAGCAGCATTCCCAGGTCGTCGTCGCTGAGCGTCTCGAGCGTTAGTAGCAGAGAACGAGACAGCAGCGGCGCGATCACCGAAAACGAAGGGTTCTCGGTCGTCGCGGCCACCAGAATAACCCAGCCGTTCTCGACCCCCGGCAGCAGCGCATCCTGTTGAGCCTTCGTGAAGCGATGGATCTCGTCGAGGAAGAGCACGGTCGACACGCCGTAAAGGTCGCTGTTGGCGCGAGCACCCTCCATGACCTCGCGGACGTCCTTGACCCCGGCCGTGACCGCCGACAGCTCGACAAATTTGCGCCCGGAGCTGTGCGCGATCGCCTGTGCCAGGGTCGTCTTGCCGGTACCGGGTGGACCCCAGAGAATGACCGATACCGACCCGGATGTGCCACTCGCGTCGTGTGCCAAGTTCACCAGCGGCGACCCAGGCGTAAGCAAGTGCCGTTGACCAGCGACCTCGTCAAGCGAGGTCGGACGCATCCGCACCGCAAGCGGCGTGGACCCGGTGTGGAGTCCGCGCGGTTGGGCCATGGGCACCAGCGTATCCGCGGCATCCGACGGTCGCTGAGCACCGTCCTTTTGGCGGCTGCAGATGGACTCACTAATGTTCTTTTGGCGACACTGACCAATCGACCGCAAACGGGAGTACTGCTTTGGCATCGAAAAACCAGGAGCGCACGGCGCGCGAAGCACGCGAACGGCTGAAGGCGTACAACGCCCGGCAGCAGGTGCACGCCCACGCCACCAAACGGCGCTTCCGCGACAACCTGATCGCCATCATCGGTGTCGTCGTGGTCGCCGGTCTCGCGGCAGCGACGCAGATCTTCTACTTCACTGCCGGTCCCGGCATGCCGAGCGCCTCGGCATCCGCCTCGGCTTCGGCCAGCTCTTCGCCGTCGCCGTCGGCATCGGCATCGGGCCAGGCCAACGTTGGCGCGCCCGATCCCAGCCTGGCCCAAGCGCGCACCTGGACCGGCACGCTCACCTTGAACAACGTCGCCATGGGCGTTTCGCTCGACGGCAAAGCAGCTCCGCAGGCCGTTTCGGGCATCATCCAGGACATCAAGAACGGCTACTACCCCGGAAAGACATGCCACCGTCTCGCCGAGAGCACGGGCTTTGGGATCATCCAGTGCGGTTCGCTCAACGGCACCGGCGCGTCGGACCCAGCCTTCACCTACGGCCCCGTCGAGAACGCGCCGAGCGACAATATTTACAAGGCTGGCACGATCGCGATGGCGCGTGCCCGAAACGGTGGCTACAGCAACGGGCACCAGTTCTTCATCGCCTTTACCGACTCCACGATTCCCTCGGACTCCGCAGGCGGCTACACCGTCGTCGGCACCATCACCAGCGGGCTGGACGAGCTCAAGAGCAAAATCGTCGCCGGCGGTCTCACTCCCGGCGCCAGTGGCAGTGCCACGGATGGCGCCCCCACGATCGCGACGAAGATCACGTCGTTCACCCTCAAGTAAGCGATGGTTCCGACTCGTCATCAGCACAGAGCCTTCCGCGCGGTGCAATAGGCTGGTGGCCGTTCGGCGAGAGGCCGTCGGACCCGATGACGAGGTTGGCAGAAGTGACAGACGATCAGGCTCCGTGGGGTCGCGTCGACGATGACGGCACCGTATACGTTCGCGGTGAAGAGGGCGAACGCGCCGTGGGACAGTACCCGGACGCGACGTCTGAGGAGGCGCTCGCCTACTTCGAGCGGAAGTACGTCGAACTGGCTGGCCAGGTCTCGCTCCTTGAGCAGCGCGTCCGCGGTGGGGCCCCGGCGCGTGACGTCGCCAAGGCGATCGCACACCTGAAGACCTCGGTGACAGGTGCCAACGCGGTTGGTGACCTCGCATCCCTCACCGCGCGCCTCGAGAAACTTCGCGGGAGCGTCGGCGAGCTGACCGCGAAGCAGACCGCCGACGCGAAGGCGGTCGCTACTGTCGCGATTGCCGATCGTGAGAAGCTCGTTGCCGAGGCCGAGTCGCTGGCCGCCCAGGACCCCGCCAAAGCGCAGTGGAAGCAGGTCACCAGCCAGCTTGACGCGCTTTTCGCCCGGTGGCAGACCCATCAGCAGGAGGGTCCGCGCCTCCCGAAAGCCGAGGGCGACGAGCTCTGGAAGCGATTCCGTGCCGCTCGCACGACCATCGAGAGCCACCGTAAGACCTTCTTCGCTGAGCTCGACGGAACCCACCGCGAAGCCCGCACCCGCAAGCAGGATCTGGCCGAAACGGCCGAAGCCCTGGCGGGCAAGGGCACTGCTGCGATCCCCGACTACCGCAAACTCCTGGACGACTGGAAAGCCGCTGGCCGAGCAGGTAAGAAGGTCGACGACGCGCTGTGGGCGCGATTCAAGGCGGCCGGCGACGTGCTTTACACCGCCAAGGCGGAAGTGGACGCACAGGAGAATGTCGAGTTCTCGGCCAACCTCGAGCAGAAGCTTGTACTCCTCACCGAAGCGGAGCCGCTACAGACCGAGACTGATCGCACGGGTGCCAAGGAGAAGCTGCTCGCGATCCAGCGCCGGTGGGATGCGATCGGCAAGATCCCGCGTGACTCGATGAAGTCGGTCGAGGACCGGATGCGCAAGATCGAGGCAGCAGTCCGCAAGCTCGACGAAGACCACTGGAACACGTCCAACCCCGAGAAGCAGGCGCGCTCCGACGGACTCGCTTCGCAGCTCACCGCGGCGATCGAAAAGCTTGAGAGTGAACTGGCTGCCGCGCGAAAGGTGGGCGACGAGCGCAAGATCAAAGACGCCGAAGAGGCTCTCGCCGCGCGCAAGGTCTGGCTCGAAGCGCTCGGTTCCTAGCCGTCCTTCACAGGGTGCGCTCTCCACCGAAACTCATCGGATGCCTCCGTGGCCCAACAGTTTGGGTCACCATCGTGGCGTGGTGACACTCCCTCTCGTCTTGACCGGCCGCGACATTCCGGCGGCGGAACTCAGCGGCATGCGACTGGACGGTGAGATCTATCCGCTTGCAGAGGGCTGGTGTGCTATCGACGAACTCGAGGGACCCGTTCACCGCGCCGCTGCGGCCCTCGGCGAGCGCTCACGGCGTTTCATCTCCGAGCTCGGCACCGCCGCGTGGGTATGGGGTGCGACACCGGATCTGCCTCAGCTGACCGAATTGTGTGTCGATCTGCGCGCTCGCGCTCGGTTGCGTCACCACCCGCTCGTGCGGGTGCGTGAACTGGTGCTCGATCCGGGTGACCGCGTGGAGGTTGGTGGCGCGAGCGTCACCTCGCCCCTGCGGACCGCGGTTGACTTGGCACGGTTCCGCGAGATCCTCAGTGAAACCGAACAGAAGAGCATCATCGAGTTGGCGCTGATCGGCGGGTTCGGCCTCGAACAATGCCGCGAACTTCTGGACCGGCGGCGCAACCTGCCCGAAAAGCGACGGGCGATTGCGCGGCTGGCCGAGTTGCTGTCAGAGCGCGGCTCAACCCGCGGGGAACTCAGCCCGCATTGACTCGGTAAACGTCGTAAACCGCTTCGATGCGCCGCACCGCGTTGAGCAGACGATCGAGATGCACCGTGTCGCCCATCTCGAAGACGAAACGACTCAACGCCAGTCGGTCGCTCGAGGTCGAGACGGTCGCGGAGAGGATGTTGACGTGATTCTCCGAGAGCACGCGCGTGACGTCGGAGAGCAGCCCCGATCGGTCGAGCGCCTCGACCTGGATCTGCACAAGGAACAGGCTCGAGGAGGTCGGCGCCCACTCGACGTCGATCATGCGATCCGGCTCAGCGAGCAGACCCTTCACGTTCTTACAGTCGGTGCGGTGCACCGAGACACCGGTGCCGCGCGTGACGAAGCCGACGATCTCGTCGCCGGGGACCGGGGTGCAGCACTTGGCGAGCTTGACCAGGATGTCGGGCGCCCCGCGCACCAGCACGCCCGAGTCGCTCGGCCGCAACTGACGCGCACGACCCTTCGGTGTGAACGGAAGCTCGGCCTCGTCGGCGTCGGCGTCGGTCTGGAGCGACGCGAGCACCTTCTCGATCACAGACTGAGTGGAGACGTGTCCCTCGCCCACCGCCGCGTACAGCGCCTCGACACCCTCGAACCGCAGTTGAGCGGCGATTTCGTTGAGCACGTCCTGGTTCATCAGCTTCTGCAGTGGGAGGTTCTGCTTGCGCATCGCGCGTGCGATCGCATCCTTTCCCTGCTCGACGGCCTCCTCACGACGTTCCTTGGTGAACCAACCACGGATCTTGTTGCGCGCGCGGGGGCTCCTCACGAAGTTCAGCCAGTCCTGGCTGGGGCCAGCATCCGGATTCTTCGAGGTGAAGACCTCGACGACATCGCCGGAGTTCAGCGCACTCTCGAGGGGCACCAACCGGCCGTTGACCTTGGCGCCCATCGTGCGGTGACCGATCTCGGTGTGCACGGCGTAAGCGAAGTCAACAGGCGTGCCACTTGCGGGAAGTCCGATGACCTTTCCCTGCGGCGTGAAGACGTAGACCTCTTTCGCGCCGATCTCGAAGCGCAGGTTGTCGAGGAACTCAGCGGGATCGGCGGTCTCGGACTGCCAGTCGCTGATGTGCGCAAGCCATGCCATCTCGTTGTCAGAGGTCGGAGCCTTCTCGTCGGTGCGCCCCGTGTTGACCCGCTCCTTGTACTTCCAGTGCGCCGCGACGCCGAACTCGGCGCGCTGGTGCATCTCATGCGTTCGGATCTGAATTTCGACCGCGCGGCCGTTGGGCCCGATCACCGTGGTGTGGAGTGACTGGTAGAGGTTGAACTTCGGGGTCGCGATGTAATCCTTGAATCGACCAGGGATGGGATTCCAACGGGCGTGGATGGCACCAAGCACCGCGTAACAGTCGCGGATGTTGTTGACGAGCACGCGAATCCCGACCAGGTCGTAGATCTCGTCGAACTCACGTCCGCGCAGAACCATCTTCTGGTAAATCGAGTAGTACTGCTTGGGCCGGCCGACGACCTGCCCCTTGATCTTGTCCGACCGCAGATCGTCGTTGATCGCGTCGATGACCTGCTGTACGAACTCCTCGCGCTGGGGGGTACGGTTGCGCACCAAGTTCTCGATCTCGACGTAGAGCTTGGGGTAAAGCACGGCGAAACTCAGGTCTTCCAGCTCCCATTTGATGGTCTGAATTCCGAGGCGGTGCGCAAGAGGAGCGTAGATTTCGAGGGTCTCCCGCGCTTTGCGTTCCGCCGACTCGGTCGGCACGAAGCCCCAGGTGCGCGCGTTGTGCAGGCGATCGGCGAGCTTGATGACGAGCACGCGGATGTCCTTCGACATCGCCACCACCATCTTGCGCACCGTTTCGGCCTGCGCGCTGTCGCCATACTTCAGCTTGTCGAGCTTGGTGACACCGTCCACGAGCATGGCGATCTCGTCGCCGAAGTCGTGGCGGAGCATGTCGAGGGCGTAATCGGTGTCCTCGACGGTGTCGTGCAGCAGGGCGGCTGCCAAAGTCTTCGGCCCGATCCCCAGGTCGGCCAGAATCTGAGCGACCGCGACGGGGTGCGTGATGTACGGCTCGCCACTCTTGCGCAGTTGGCCCGTGTGGGCCTTGTCCGCCGCGGCATATGCACGCTCGATAAGGGCGACATCCGCTTTCGGATGGTGGGTTCTGACCGTCTTGAGCAGGCGATCGACAGCGCCGACCGGCTGGGCCCGCGAGAACAGGCGGGGCAGTATCGCGCGCAGCGAGGACGTGTTCTGCTGCGTTTCCGTCACGCTGACACCTCCCGCCTCAGTTGTTCGAAGTCTACGAGGGTCACGGAGGCGGTGCCAGACGGTCCGCTGTTGGCGAAGCTCAGACCGAAATGGCGCTCTTGGAACGCTGGGTCAGAACGCGCTTGTCGCGCTTCTTGATGGCCTCCTCGCCCTGGCGGAACGTCGCGTACAGCGGCGACGCGACGAATGGGGTCGAGTATGTGCCGATCAACGTCCCAACGAGTAGGGCCAGCGAGATGTCGCGCAGCGTGTCCGCCCCGAGGATGAACGATCCAATGATGAGGATGGCCGCCACCGGAAGCGCCGCCACAACACCGGTGTTGATCGACCGCACCAGAGTCTGATTCACCGCGAGGTTCACCGCCTCGCCGAAGGTACGGGTGGACTCGTCACCCAGCTCCGCCGTGTTCTCACGGATCTTGTCGAACACCACGACCGTGTCGTACAGCGAGTAGCCGAGGATGGTCAGGAAGCCGATGACCGTCGCTGGGGTGACTTCGAATCCGGTTAGGGCGTAGACGCCCGCAGTGATGATGAGGTCGTGGGCGAGGGAGATGATCGCTGCCAGAGACATTTTCCATGTACGGAAGTAGATCGCCATGAACAGCGCCGCGAGGACGAGAAAAGCGAGGAGACCGATCACGGCTTGCTTCGTGATGTCACCGCCCCATGTGGCCCCGATGAACGACGAGGTGACGTCGCCGGTTTTTACGCCGTACGCGCTGGCGAGGGCGGCCGTGACGTCAATGGTCTGCGCGTTGGTGAGTTGGTTGGTTTGAACGCGCACGCCGTTCGTGCCTACCGTCGTGACATCCACGATGGCCGATGGCTCGACCGCGTGTACCGCCTTTTGAGCAATCTGCGTGTTGAGGGAGTCTGCACCGGAGATCTGGAACTGCGATCCACCGCGGAACTCGATACCGAACTTGAAGCCCTCCCCGAAGTTGCCGCCACCCTTGATCAGCGGCACCGCGAGGGCGGCAACTACCAGCAGGACGGCAATAGCGAACCAGATGCGCCGCTTGCCGACGAAGTCGATCGAGCGCTTACCGGTGTAGAGGTCATTCCCGAAATCCGTGAAGCGGGCCATCAGGACTTCTTCCCTCCTGTGCGGTTGGACTTGCTACCCCGCGTGGGTTGTGCGCGCGCAGCGGCTGCTGTGGTCGTGCGTGCGGTCGTTGCCGAGTCGGTTGCCGTCGTCTCGACGCTCGCGTCGACTCCTGGCCTGCTGTTCGCGGTGGCGAACTCCGCGGCCTTGCGCTCGGCGATCGTCTGGCGACGGACCGCCTCACGATTGGCCCCGGCCTTACGCGCCTCTGGCGAGATCCGGAACTCGGCGCGGCCACGGTAAATCGCTCCGAGAGCGGTCGGGTCAAGACCACTCAGGGGGTGTCCACTCGAGAAGAATCGCGTCTGGGCGATGAGCCGGAGTATCGGGTGCGTGAACATGATGACGATCAGCACGTCGATGATGGTGGTGATGCCCAGCGTCAGCGCAAAGCCCTTCACGTTGCCGACCGCGACCACGAACAGCACGATCGCCGATAGCAGGTTCACCGACTTCGCCGCGTAGATGGTGCGGAGGGCGCGCTTCCAGCCCGCCTCCACGGCTCCGGGCAGAGCTCTCCCGTCTCGCAATTCGTCGCGGATCCGTTCGAAGTAGACGATGAAGGAGTCCGCCGTGAATCCGATGGCGACAATCAAGCCCGCCACGCCCGACAGCGAGAGTCGATATCCGTTCTGCCAGGAGAGGAAGTTGATGACTTCGTAGGTAAGCAGAGCCGCGACTACCAACGATGCGATCGTCACCAGACCGAGCAGTCGGTACTGGAACAGCGAATAGAGGATGACTAACAGCAGGCCGATGCCACCTGCGATAAGACCGTTCTGCAGCTGGCTCTTTCCGAGAGTTGCGGCGATAGAGTTGCGGCTCTCGACCTTGAAGCCGATCGGCAGGGCACCAAATTTGAGCTGGTCTGCCAGCGAAGTCGACGTCTTCTGGTTGAAGTTGCCGGTGATCTGGGCCTTGCCGTCGGCGATTGCCGCCTGCATGACAGGAGCCGAGATCACCTTGCCGTCCAGAACGATGGCGAACTGGTTGCGCGGCGGTGACAAAGGCACGAGCCGAGTGGAGATTTTAGCGAAATCGTTGGTTCCCTGGCCGTTGAAGACGAGGTTAACGGCCCACTGACCGGTCGACACTCCCTGGCTCGAGGTCACCGTGCTCGCGGTGGCGTTGGCGATCGTCTC
>JAYTXO010000158.1:0-4994 GCA_043742905.1 Microbacteriaceae bacterium
CCGCGCCAATCTTAACCAGCAGACTCCCGTGTCCGGCCGCGGCGAACAGCTTGCCGCCCACCTTCAGCGAGTTCCGACTGAACGCCCGCCCCAGCGTCACGTCGGGCAGCTTGAGGAACTCGGTAGCCAGTTCGCCCCAGCGCACCTCCTCTGCCGAACTTGGGTCGGGCCCTGGCTTCATTAGGCCGGCGTTCCGGACTGCTGGCAGCTGAGGCCCGGGATCAGGCCGAGACTCCGCACCATGAGCTCGGATCCGTCGAAGGACTGCGCGTAGCAGTACCAGCCCGGCCCGTTGCCACCCCAGGCTTGAAAGCGCGCGACCGAGCCCGTGGCCTCTGGGTCTCCAGAACGCACGACGATGCGGCAGGCGGCCGCAGCGGTCTGCATCTGTACCCCGAGCGTGTAGAGCGCGCCGGGCAAGATGAGGACCACCACACCGATGAAAATGACCACGCGCAGGACCTTGGCTGTCACCGGATGCCGCACCGAGCGTCCCTCGCTGGGAACGTACCCGGCGAGCTCGGGGTGGTACTCCTCATCCGACATGGTGTAGCCAGTTTTGCACGGCCCCGGCTCGTGCGGACCCCGCAAGCGTGGTCATCGACGGCGGTAGTAGTCCTTCCAGATCAGCCGGTGAATCGGAATCCGCCTCGGCAGCGAGCGCAGACCTGGAATGAAGGGAACGAGTACGAGCAACAGGGTCAGGATCGCGACCATCAGCACGACCAGGATGTCGGCGTTGGGCGCCGACTTGAATGGCTCGATCTGATAGAACGCGGAGAACAACCACAGCCACGACTGCCCGGGATAGTTTCCGGTCTCATTCATCATTCCCCACTGGTCCCCGCTGAGGTGGAGACCAGTAGCGAGGTCCTTGAGGTATCCACCGTCACCCATGAAGAGGACGGCCTTGGTGTAGTTCGAGTTGTAGAAGGTGCCACCGCTCACGAGCGCGCTGTCGAGCGAACCCTGCCGGGCCATCGCGAGGAGGCCCCCGGTGATCGCTGGAACCGGACCGTACGATCCCTTGCCCACCTTGCTCGGGTCGTTGCCGGGAGCCTTGTCAAGAGCCTTCGCGTATGCGGCAGTCCACGACGTCTGCTGCGTCGCGCTGGCGGAGGTCCAGGTCGCGACCGCGCTGGGCGGCGATGGCAGGGTCTGGAGCGGTCCGATAACGAAGTCGTTCGCGGTGTTGATCGGCACCTTCACGCCCGCGAAGCTCTGCAGGTCGACCGGCCCGAGGGTCTGCGTGGCATCCGGTGTCGAGTTGTAAGGCGGCCCGTAGCCCGCCGTACCGCTCGTGCCGCCCAACTCGGCGGTCGCTGTCACGACGAAATCTGCCGGCTGGGTGACTGCCCACGACTTGAGCGTCACGCTCTTGTCGTCGGGCGAGCTGAAGATCGCCGATGCGGCGAGCACCAGGAGGGTCACGACGATGACGCCGATCGTGAGTTCCTTGAAGAGGTCGTACTCGCGGACCGAACCCTTCCACGGGCGTCCGGCGATCCCGGTTCCGGTGCGCCAGGACATTGGACTGGCGGCTCGTTTCACCCGAGGGTTGACGGCGGTCATCGAACCTTCTCCGTTCCCTCGTTCTGGGCGAGTTGCGCATCCGATTCGGCCGCGTCGATGGGCGACACGACTCCGTGAACCCGCACGAGAATCACGTGGAATGCGACGATCGCGGCGACACCGATCGGCAAAAGCACGATGTGCCACATGAACATCTGGCCGACGTTCGCGACGTTGAACCACGCCCCGATGCCGGCGGCGTTGAGTGCGTCCTTGGCCTCGAACGAGATCCACTGCGACTCGAAGTTGGTCTGCAGCAGGTAGCCCGTGAAGGCCGCCCCGATCGAGACGGCGAAGGCGACGACGCCGGTGATCCAGGTGAGGACCCGGCCTCCGCGCCAGGATGCCATCCAGAACTTGCCCCACATGTGGATCACCATGAAGAGGAAGAAGAACTCGACGCTCCAAAGATGCATGCTGTTGACGAAGTGCCCTAACGACGACAGATGCCACCAGGACGGGCCGTTCAGGCTGAGGATGAGGCCGCTGATGACCACGACGGCGAGCGACGCGAGCGCACCCATGCCGAACACGTAGATCCAGGATGCGACGTAGCTCGGCTGACTCTCGGGGAGCAACTTCTCCGGCGGCAGGACCTTGAGCACCCAGCGACGGGCTCGTCCGGTCCAGGTCGAGAACGGCTCTGGCTCATCAGTCGGCGTGCGGGACGTCGTGCGAGGTGTGGTGTGCGACGTGGTGAGGGAGGTAGCACGATCGCGAGTTCCGTCATCGTCGGGCGCGAGCGGGGGTGTCTCGAGCGTGGTCATTTGCGCTTCCGTCCCGTCGGGAACGGCAACACCAGCGCGAGGATGAACAGAGTGAACATGGTGATGATGATCAAGAAATTGCCGAGCTGGATGGTGAAAGCACCCCAGCCCAGGTAGACGGTGGTGGGCTCGGCGCCCACTAAGTTGGCGACCAACGGATGCACTATGACCTCCCGGTTTGATGTCGTGAGGTCGACGCTATGAGGGCCGCCTTCCCCCGCCTAGGGCCGAAAGTCCCCCCACCGTTTTCTCCGGAGATTCTCCAGAGATTCTCCAGATGGCGACCGGCTGCGGCTCGAAACTGCCCACGCGATCGCAAAACTCCGGAGAAACTCCGGAGACACGCAAGCGAAACGCCGGCGAGACGCGAGCGGTGGCGCTAGTGCGAGCTCGGCTCGGTCTCGATCTCGGTGCGGTCGCCGGACCACAGGGTGTGGAAAATACCGTCCTTGTCGACACGCTTGTATGTGTGCGCCCCGAAGAAGTCGCGCTGGCCCTGGATGAGCGCCGCCGGGAGGCGGTTGGCCCGGAGCCCGTCGTAGTACGCGAGTGAGGAGGAGAACGCCGGTGACGGCACGCCCGCCTGCGCAGCCATCGAGACGATGCGACGCCATGATCCCTGCGCGCGCTCCAACGCCTCGACGAAATAGGGGGCGGTCAGCAAGGCGACGAGGCCATTGTCGTGGGCGTATGCCTCGGTGATCCGGTTCAGGAACTGGGCGCGGATGATGCAGCCGCCGCGCCAGATCTTGGCGATCTCGCCCTTCTTGATGTCCCAGTTGTACTGCTTGGCGCCCGCGACAATCTCGTCGAAACCTTGCGAGTACGCGACGATCTTCGAGGCGAAGAGGGCGAGCCGCACATCCTCGATGAACTCTGCGGGGCTCTCTACCGTCCAAGTGTCTGTGGGGCCGGGAAGTTCTGCGGCGGCCTTGCGCTGCTCTGGCTTCGACGACAGCCCGCGCGCGAAGACCGCTTCGGCGATGCCCGAGACGGGGACGCCCAGGTCGAGGGCGGTCTGCACGGTCCACGCGCCGGTTCCCTTGGCACCGGCCTGGTCAAGGATCAGGTCGACGAGCGGCTTGCCGGTTTCGGCATCCACCTGCTTGAGTACCTCGGCGGTGATCTCGATCAGGTAGCTCTCGAGCTCGCCGCGGTTCCATTCGGCGAAAACCTCGGCGATCTCGGCCGGCGTCTTGCCGGTGCCGCGCCGGATGAGGTCGTACGCCTCGGCGATGAGCTGCATGTCGGCGTACTCGATGCCGTTGTGCACCATCTTCACAAAGTGGCCAGCGCCATCGGTGCCGACGTGGGTCACGCATGGCTCACCCTCGGCGACCGCGGCGATGGATTTCAGGATCGGGCCGATTGTCTCCCAGGCCTCCGCCGATCCACCGGGCATGATCGAGGGGCCGAGCAGAGCGCCCTCCTCTCCGCCGGAGATCCCAGCGCCGACGTAGTTGATGCCGGTCTCGCGCACCGCCTTCTCGCGGCGGATGGTGTCGGTGAAGAGCGAGTTGCCGCCGTCGATGATGATGTCGCCCGGCTCGAAGACCTTGACCAGTTCCTCGATCACCGCGTCGGTGCCCTTGCCCGCCTGCACCATGATCAGCGCGGTGCGGGGCTTCGAGATCGAGGCCGCGAAAGCGGCGTAGTCAGGGCTGGGTACGAAGCCGGCCTCCGGATGCTCGTCCAGCAGCAACTGCGTCTTCGCGTAGCTGCGGTTGAATATGGCGACCGTGTTGCCGTCGCGACTCGCGAGGTTGCGGGCCAAGTTGGACCCCATTACCGCCAGTCCGACTACGCCGATGTTCGCTACGGTTGCGCGATCTTTTGACTCTTTTTCGTCGATGGGGGCCATGCGACCAGGCTACCGTTGCCCTGATGTCCTTCACTCGCCCCGTTGTCGTCATGGGGGTTTCTGGCTCCGGCAAGACGACGGTCGGGGCGGCGCTCGCCGAAGCTATCGGGGTGCCTTTTGAGGATGGCGATGCGCTGCATCCAGCGGCCAACGTCGCGAAGATGTCGGCTGGGATCCCACTCAGCGACGAGGATCGTGGCCCCTGGTTGGACACGATCGGCCAGGTCCTCGCGGCTGGCCCGGTCGTCGTCGCCTGCTCGGCACTCAAGCGCGTGTACCGCGACAGGCTGCGAGCGGCGGCGCCGGACCTGGAGCTGGTGTACCTCGAAGTCGACCGCGTAACGCTCCTTGAGCGGATGAAGCACCGCACACATTTCATGCCCCCGTCACTGCTCAACTCCCAACTGGCAACACTCGAAGTGCCGACGGAAGACGAGCATCCGCTGATCGCCGATGCCGCCGTGCCGCTGGCCGATCTGATTGCTTCACTTCACGAACGGATCCTGCATGTCTGATCGTCTGCGCGTCGTCGTCGCGACCGCCCAGACTCCGGCGAACATCGCGTTGCTGGGCAGCCGCGAGCCGCGCCTCGACGTCGTATTCGAGCCGGGGCTGCTGGGGCCGCCATCCGACAACTGGATGATCCGCCACGAGCGCACCGTGGAGGAACAGAACCGGTTCGAGTCCCTGCTGGATACGGCCGATGCCCTGTTCGGCGTACCCGATCACTCGGGGAAGTCACTCGCGCGCACGGTGGCCGCTAATCCTGGACTGCGCTGGGTGCACACGATCCC
>JAYTXO010000159.1:0-1935 GCA_043742905.1 Microbacteriaceae bacterium
GCGGGCATCATGGCGCTACTCTCCACCATCAACGCCAACGGAACCACCGTGCTCATGGCCACCCACGACTCGGGCATCGTCGACCAGATGAAGCGTCGCGTGATCGAGTTGGTCAGCGGCCAAGTCGTGCGCGACGAACGCGCGGGCGGGTACCAGACGCAGACCATCCCCGAGCAGAAGTTCGATCTCAGCGGCCCGCTGCCGACTGGGGCCCTGCAGACCGACGTGCTCAAGAACGCGGCTCCGCCAGCCCGCGAGACGAAGGTCATCCTCGAAACCGAGGCCCTCGACGACGAGGATGCCCGTCCCTCGGGCCCGATCGAGATCCCGGTAGCGCCGCCGCGTGTCGTGGTCGCGCCCGACCCGTCGGGTGCCCGTTCGGCTCCTGTGACCGCCGCGCCGCCGCCGTTGAACGAACCGGGACGCCGCGCATGAGGCTCGGACTCATCCTGAAAGAGGTCGGCGAAGGATTCCGACGCAACCTCTCGATGGTGATCTCGGTGGTGCTGGTCACCTTCATCTCGCTGACCTTCTTCGGTGCCGCGATCCTGCTGCAGTTCCAGATCAACCAGATGAAAGGCTACTGGTACGACCGGGCCCAGGTCGCCGTCTACTTCTGTACGGATGTCTCTCCCGAAGCCGCATGCAACGGCACCGAGGCGAGCGCAGGTCAGATCACCGCCGTCAAGTCGGAACTCGCTGGAACCACCCTTGGCCCGTACATCAAGAAGATCAACTTCGAGAATCACCAGCAGGCGTACCTGAACTTCAAGAAGCAGTTCGCGGGGACGTCATTCGCCACCCTGGTGACGCCAGACATCCTGTCGCAGGCCTTTCGGATCAACATGAAGGATCCGACTCAGGCCCAAATTGTCATCGATCAGCTCTCGGGAATGCCGGGCGTCGAGCAGGTGGAGGACCAACGCGCGTTGCTCGACCCGATCTTCGCGATCATGAACGCGGCCAGCTATACGGCGATTGGCATTGCTGCGCTGATGCTCGTCGCGGCGGTGCTGCTGATTTCGACGACCATCAGACTCAGCGCGTTCTCGAGACGCCGGGAGCTCGGGATCATGCGCCTGGTGGGCGCGTCGAACCGGTTCATCGAGACGCCTTTCATTCTCGAGGGTGTGCTCGCCGCGCTCATCGGTTCGGTGCTCGCGGCCGGCGCCATCATCGCGATTGTGCACTTTTTCGTGCAGGGCTACTTGCAGCGGACGATCCAAAACACCGCATTCGTGGGAATCCCAGACGCGCTGATTGTGGCGCCGATCATCCTTGCGGTGGGTGTCATCCTGGCCGCGCTTTCGGCGAGCGTCGCCATTAGGCGGTACCTGAAGGTCTAGTTCACCCTCCGGTACACTGAGAGGCTGTCTACTTGTGCCGGGAGGTGTCAGATGCCGAAGAAGGAACGCGGAAGCGGGGTCGTCGCGACGAATCGTCGCGCGCGGCACGAGTACACGATCGAAGACACCTACGAGGCCGGGATCGTGTTGACCGGTACCGAAGTCAAGTCGCTCCGCGAGGGGCGCGCTTCGCTTGTCGACGGCTATGCATTTGTCGACGGGGGCGAGATCTGGCTCGACGCGGTGCATATCCCGGAGTACACCGAAGGCACCTGGAACAACCACAGCCCGCGCCGCAAGCGCAAGCTGCTGATGCACAAGGCCCAGATCATCAAGATCAGTCACAAGACCAAAGAGGGTGGCTACACGCTGGTACCCCTGCGGATCTACTTTCTTGACGGTCGGGCCAAGGTCGAAATTGCGGTCGCCAAGGGCAAGCGGGAGTACGACAAGCGTCAGACGTTGCGTGAACGCCAAGACAAGCGTGAATCCGACCGGGCCATCTCGTCAAAGCGGCACCTCGGGGAGTAGCTTGCCACCGAGCTTTTCACTACTCGTGCCGATGCCGACGTATGATAAAAAGCTGCAG
>JAYTXO010000160.1:0-8744 GCA_043742905.1 Microbacteriaceae bacterium
GGCTGGGTGCAGGAGTCCGAGCGGGTTGTGCGGATGGCACAGCAGCATGGCGGTCGCACCCCTGGCGAATACGCCATCGAGCCCGTCGAGATCCAGGGCGTAGCCGCTCGGTCGATCGGGAGCGGCCAGCAACGGTACATCGACCACCACGCCGCCGACCTCGCGGATGAACTCGCGGAACGGCGGGTAGACCGGGGAGGTGATGACGACCGCGTCGCCCGGCTGGGTCAGCTGGCGCAGGGTTTCGACGATCGCCACGCTGACATCGGTGGTGGTGCGGATGCCGCCCAGCGTCGGTCGCCAGTTCCAGTGCGCGTCGGCGAAGTCCGCGAAAACGGCGGGGAGCTCGCCCGGGCTGCCGACGTAGCCGGAGTCCGAGGCGGCGATGCGCTCGCGCAGAACTCGGCTAACGCCCGGGGCAAGCGGATAGTCCATCTCGGCGACGAACAACGGCAGCACATCGTCAGGGTATTCGGTCCACTTTGCGCTGGTGCGCTGGCGCAGGATGTCGAGGGGCTCCGCGGCGACCTTCATGGTCCGAGTCTGCCTGACCGCGCCCCGATAGGCTTACGCACGTGTCAGATATCGAGATCGGCCGGTCCAAGCGGGCGCGTCGCGCGTACGCATTCGACGACATCGCGATCGTTCCCAGCCGTCGCACTCGTGACCCGCGGGACGTCTCGGTCAAGTGGTCTATCGACGCCTTCACCTTTGAGATGCCGGTGCTCGCCGCCCCCATGGACTCTGTGGTCAGCCCGGCGACCGCGATCCAGATCGGCCGCCTCGGTGGCCTGGGCGTGCTCGACCTCGAGGGTCTCTGGACTCGCTACGACGACCCCGAGCCGGTGTTGGCCGAGATTCGCTCCCTAGCTCCGGATGTTGCAATCGTCCGCATGCAGCAGCTCTACGCCGAGCCCATCAAGCCCGAACTGATCAAGGCCCGTATCGCGGAGATTCGCGCCGCGGGTGTCCCGGTGGCCGGAGCTCTCTCACCGCAGCGCACGCAGGAACACTGGCGGGCGGTCGTGGACGCGGGGGTCGACCTGTTCGTCATCCGCGGTACCACGGTCAGCGCCGAGCACGTCAGCAAAACGGTCGAACCGCTCAATCTCAAGAAGTTCATCTACGAACTCGACTTACCGGTCATTGTCGGGGGAGCGGCGACGTACACCGCCGCGCTGCACCTGATGCGCACCGGTGCCGCTGGCGTGTTGGTCGGATTCGGCGGGGGAGCGGCGTCCACGACGCGCGCGAGCCTCGGCATCCACGCACCGATGGCGACGGCGGTGGCGGATGTCGCGGGCGCGCGCCGTGACTACTTGGACGAGTCGGGCGGACGTTACGTGCACGTGATCGCCGACGGCGGACTGGGCACCAGCGGCGACATCGTCAAGGCGATCTCCGTCGGCGCCGACGCGGTCATGCTCGGGACGGCGCTTGCGCGCGCCGAGGAGGCGCCCGGCGGTGGCTGGCACTGGGGTGCGGAGGCGCACCACTCCGAGTTGCCGCGCGGCGGACGCATGAAGGTCGGCACGGTCGCGCCGCTGGAGCAGCTGCTGTTCGGCCCGTCCTCGAATCCGGATGGCCGCGTCAACCTGATCGGTGCGTTGCGGCGCTCGATGGCAACGACCGGCTACTCCGACCTGAAGGAGTTCCAGCGCGTCGAGGTCGTCGTCGCGCCCTACCAGAGGGGATAGGCCAGCAGGGATAGGCCAGCAGGGAGTAGCAGTCGCGCCTTTCGCCCATGGCGGACCACCGATCGCGGCATCCGGACCCCAAGTAGAATCGGCGAATGGTTGATCTCCGACGTGTGAAGCTCCCAGGTGTCGGGGTGCTTCACACCTTCGTCACGGATGACGGGGGCAAGGTAGGGGTGATCAGCCACCGCTCGGGGCACAGCGACCTCATCACCTTCGCCGATGCCGAGGACGGCGCGGCACGCAAGGTTTCGCTCCGCCTCGACGAAGACGAAGCCCACACGCTCGCAGAGCTGCTCGGTGGCACGAAGATCACCGAGTCGCTCTCGGGCCTCGATCAGATTCCCGGTCTTTCTATCGACTGGTTCCATGTCGACTACGACGACCACATCGCCGGGCAGTCGCTCGGCAGTATGACTACGCGCGGCCTGCCCGGAGTGACCGTGGTTGCGGTGGTGCGCGGCGAGTCCGCCAATCCGGCCCCGGACGAGGACTTCAAGGTGTTCCCCGGCGACACCCTCGTGGTCGCTGGCGCGCCCGAGAAGGTCGCGAAGGCCTTCCTCTTCTACCGCACCGGCGAGTTCAAGGCGAAGGCCGGGACCGTGGACGCGCCGCCCGGAAGCTGATCGTCGTGGGTAGTGAACTCCTCGTCGTAGGCGTCCTGTTCATCATCGCCTACGTCCTCGGTCGGTTCGGCAAGCTCATCGGCTTGCCTGCCATCCCGATCTACATGTTGGTTGGGCTCATCGCGAGCCCACATTTCGCCCTGTTCCGCTTGGATTTCAAATCGTCGGATGTCGAACTCATCGCCATCGTCGGCCTCATATTCCTGCTCTTCAGCCTCGGTCTCGAGTTCGATCAGGACGAGTTCTTCGGTAACATCCGCTCACTGCTGCTGAGCGGGGGAACCCGCATCGCCATCAACATGGCCGTGGGTTTCGTGTTCGGCCTCTGGGTCGGTTGGGGAACGCGCGAGGCGTTGATAATCGCCGGGATGACCGCCACCTCATCGAGCGCAATCGTCACCAAGCTGCTGATCGAGTTGCAGCGTCTGGCTAACCGGGAGACCCCGGTCATCCTGGGTATTACGGTCGTGGAAGACGTGTTCATTGCGATCTATCTCGCGATCGTGACAGTCATCATCGGTGGCCAGACCAACGTCTGGATGATCGTGCTGCAGCTCACGATCTCGTTCGCCTTCCTGCTCGCGATGTTCTCGCTCGCGCGCTGGGGCGGCCGGCTGCTTTCGCGCCTGGTCGGAACCCGCGACGACGAGCTGTTCACCATTCTGTTCTTCGGGCTGGCGGTCGCGTTCGGCGGCATTGGCGAGCTGCTCGGGGTTTCGAATGCCATCGGCGCCTTCCTGATCGGCCTTGTTCTCGGCGCCACTCGGTTCAAGGCGCGCATCGAGCAGTTTTCGCTGCCGTTGCGGGACGTCTTCGGCGCGTTCTTCTTCCTCAACTTCGGTCTCCAACTCAACCCCTCCACCTTCGGATCGGTGCTCGTGCCGGTGATCGTGGGGGTGGTGATGACCCTGGTGCTCAATACGGCCGGCGGCCAACTGATCGCTCGGCTCAACAAGCTGACAGCCGCCGAGGGGCTGAACGTGAGCGGGATGCTGCAGAACCGCGGCGAGTTCGCGCTGATCCTCGCCACCTTGGCCGCAGGCGCCGGGCTCGACTCACGGCTGACTCCCTTCGCCGGACTGTACGTTCTGATCATGGCGATCGTCGGACCGGTGCTGGCGGTCAACTCGGAGCGATTCGGCGGATGGTTGTTCAACGGACGATTGTTACGGCGGCGGGGGGTTCCGGTGGCGGCCGACTTGGCCGCCGAAACCCGACGGGATCGTGACTTCGCCGTGGCGGAAGCCGCAATGGCGGGTCGGGCTGACGACGACCTTGCTGCGCTGGATGTCGCAGCATCCGATCGCGTGGCGGTGGACGCCGTCGACGGCCGCGGCATCTTCCTCGGCGACGAGCGCGAAGGCGAGCTGCTGCGGGCCGGCGAGAGTCCGAACGCGGCCACCGAGGACGAACTTGACGCGATGCTGGACGCCGCTCTGGGCTCCCCCGAAACCCGAACGAGGCGGCCCGGCGGCGAGAAGAACGATCACGACAACGCGGTTCGAGACCGCGATCCGGAGTACTGACGAATGATCACCGCAATCCGAAACCCCGCAGCGGATCCCGCCGCCATTCAGATCCGCTTCTGGAGTGTCGCTCGCCGCCCGCGCTGGATCGCCGCGTTGCTGCTCGCTCTCGGCGTTGCCGCCGGATTCGCGGCACTCGGCCAGTGGCAGCTCGCTCGGAGCATCGCGGCCCCGGTCGCGGACGTCAGCAGTACCGAGACCCCCGCCGCGCTCACCTCGGTCGCGACGCCCGACGTGCCGGTCACCGATCCCGAGCTCGGCCACATGATCACAACGACGGCGACACTCGTGCCTGGCGACTTCGTCGTGCTGATCGACCGCCTCAACTTCGGCGCGGCCGGCTACTGGCTGGTCGGTCACGCGACGACAAGCGGCGGCGACCTGGCCGTTGCGCTCGGCTGGGCGCCCACCCGTGCGGCGGCCGTCGCCGCGGAGCAGGATGCCGCGATCCGAACTCCGCTGGTCGGCCGCTACCTGCCCAGCGAGTCGCCCGATCAGCCAGGGGTGGAGAAGGGGAAAGACAGTGCCGCGTCGGTACCGGCGCTGATCAATCAGTGGTCGACGCTCGGCGACTCGGTGTACGGCGGTTACGTCGTGGCCAAGACCCCGCCGGCCGGGCTCGATCGCATCGACTCACCCGCTCCGACGCAGGAGCTCGGGCTCAACTGGCTCAACCTGTTCTACGCGCTCGAGTGGGCGATCTTCGCGGGCTTCGCGATTTACCTCTGGTACCGGCTGGTGAAGGATCAGCTCGAAAAGGAGAACGATCCGGATGACGCCGTCGAGGCCGTCGGTCCCGCCGCGACGTCGAACGTAAGATAAGAGCATGCCCTCCGGACCCCGTCCGACCGACGTCCCCCGCATCCGTAAAGTACTCGCCGTCTACCGCGTTTCTGCGATCGTGACCGGTGTCTTTCTGCTGTTTCTGTGCGCCATGATGGTGCTGCGCTATGGCCTCGGCGTCGATATCGAGCTGGGTGGGGCGTTCGGATTCCTCGCTCTGCAGCCGCGCGCTCTGATCACCGCGATCGACCTCTCCACCGGCATCCTGATCGTGCACGGCTGGCTCTATGTCGTGTATCTCGGCTGCGATTTTCTGATGTGGCGGATGCTGCGCTTCAGCTTTAGCCGATTCCTGCTCTACGCACTGGGCGGCATCGTTCCGGGCCTCTCGTTCTACTTCGAGTTCCATGTTCCCTCCTACGTGAACCAGCAGCTCGCCGCTGTTTCCCCTGCCCCGACTCCGGCAGGAGCGACCGCGTGACCGGCAGCCCCGCTTCCGAAGCTCGCCCGGTGCTCGTTGTCGACTTCGGCGCCCAATACGCGCAGTTGATCGCCCGCCGGGTGCGCGAGGCCGGCGTCTACAGCGAGATCGTGCCGCACACCATCACCGCCGCGGAGGTGGCCGCCAAGAACCCGGTGGGCATCGTGTTGAGCGGGGGACCCTCGAGCGTCTACGCGGAGGGCTCTCCCGACCTGGACCGCGGCGTGCTCAAGCTGGGCGTGCCGACGCTGGGCATCTGTTACGGCTTCCAGGTGATGGCGCAGCAGCTCGGTGGCGAGGTGGCGCCCACCGGCATCCGCGAATACGGGTCGACGGCCGTGCGGCTGACGGTGCCGGGCGGGGGTACTTCCGATCAGACGCTTCTCTCCGGTCAGCCGGACGAGCAGACGGCGTGGATGAGCCACGGTGATTCCGTCGTCAGGGCGCCCGAGGGGTTCACCGTGCTGGCTTCCAGCGATTCGACGCCGGTGGCGGCATTCGCGAGCGACGCGCGCAAGCTGTACGGGGTGCAGTGGCATCCTGAGGTCAAGCACTCGCAGTTCGGTCAGCGCGTACTCGAGAACTTCCTGCACGACGCGGCGGGCATCCCGGCCGACTGGAACAGCGGCAACGTGATCGCCGAGCAGATCGAGAAGATCCGTGCTCAGGTCGGCGGTGGCAAAGTGATCTGCGGGCTCTCGGGTGGAGTCGACTCGGCCGTGGCGGCGGCGCTGGTGCACAAGGCGGTCGGCGACCAACTCGTCTGCGTGTTCGTCGACCACGGGCTGTTGCGCGCCGACGAGCGCGTGCAGGTCGAGCGGGACTACGTCGCGGCTACCGGCATCCGGCTCGTCACGATCGACGCGGCCGAGCAGTTTCTCACCGCACTTGCCGGGGTCACCGACCCCGAGACGAAGCGCAAAATCATCGGTCGCGAGTTCATCCGCACCTTCGAGCAAGCGCAAGCAGAGCTCGTTTCCGAGTCGGCAGCGGACGGCGACCCGATCGCGTTCCTCGTGCAGGGAACGCTGTATCCGGATGTTGTGGAGAGTGGCGGTGGCAGCGGCACCGCAAACATCAAGAGCCACCACAACGTGGGCGGCCTGCCGGAAGACCTGCAGTTCGAACTCGTCGAACCGCTGCGCACCCTCTTCAAAGACGAGGTGCGGGCGATCGGACGCGAGTTGGGGCTGCCTGAGGTCATCGTGGGACGCCAGCCGTTCCCGGGCCCCGGGCTCGGCATCCGGATCGTGGGTGAAGTCACCTTCGAGCGCCTCGAACTGCTGCGCAAGGCGGATGCCATCGCGCGCTTCGAACTGACCGCCGCTGGCCTCGACAATGAGATTTGGCAGTGCCCGGTCGTCCTACTCGCGGATGTGCGCTCGGTGGGAGTCCAGGGTGACGGACGCAGCTACGGGCACCCCATCGTGCTCCGGCCGGTGTCCTCCGAGGATGCGATGACCGCCGACTGGACCCGCCTGCCTTACGACGTGCTCGCTCGCATCTCGACGCGGATCACGAACGAGGTTGCTGGCGTGAACCGGGTTGTGCTCGACGTGACGTCGAAACCGCCGGGCACGATCGAGTGGGAGTGACGCAGACCGGCGTCGCTTGGCCATCCGCGGAGTTACCTCAGCTGCGTGGCATGAAGTACGACAGCAATCGCAGGATCTCGAAGTAAAGCCAGACGACCGTGACGACGATGCCGAAGGCGGCGGTCCAGCCATAGCGGCGGGGCTGGCCAGTCTGCACGCCGCGCTGCACGAAGTCGAAATCGACCACAAGCGAGTACGCCGCGAGCAGCACCACCAGAATGCCGAGCGGTACGCCAAGCGGAATGTTCGTTCCTGGGATCTTCACGTCGCCGAGTCCGTGCATCGAGTTCACGACGCCGAAGGCCATCAGCCCAACGTTGACGAGCGAGTATGCGAGATATCCAAGGATCGCGACCAGGAAGATCTTGGTCGCGCGCTTCGATGCGCGCACCTTGCCGCTCGCGAACAGGGCGAGCGTGACGGCGACCACGCCGAGCGTGCCGAAGACGGCAACCGGCACGATCCCCGAGGAGAACTGCTGGTTGTACCAGGCTGAAACAGCGCCGACGAGGACACCCTCGGCGAGGCAATAGAGCAAGATGAGCGCTGGCGCCGGTTCGCGCTTAAACGAGTTGACCAGGCCCAGCACGAGGCCAATGGCGAGCGCGGGGAGCAACAGGATCGGGACGAACCAGCCGACTGCCGCTCCAACCACCAGTACCAGGAAGCTCACGAGCGTTTTGACGATCGTGTCCTCGTAGGACATGCGGTCCATCTGGGAAGCGGTGGCATCGGGGAGCGCGAAGTGCTCGTTCAGCTGCGCGGCAGAGGGTACCGGCACTGCGGCGACGCCAGCGGCGGCATTTTTCGCGGCCTGGCGCTGGGCGGCCTTCGGCGAAAATTCCGGGGAGTTCGAGAAAACTGGGTTCGGCATGCGGGCTCCGATGATCTGGTTCAGGTCAGTTTAGGGAGAATCGTGGGGAAGATGCCGAGAGATCCGCGGAACGGCCACCGCGGCGGCGACCCATGCCGAGGCCGCAATAATGGCCAGTTCGATGCCGAGAGCGGGTAGCATCCCGGCGTAGTCGGTGTAGATGCGCGGCAGGATCACCGCTCCTGCGAGTACGAAGGCGACGGTGGGGTAGCTTCGCGGCGGGCGGTTCCGTACGAGAAGCCACGCGATGTATGGCAGCACCAGCACCCCGATGAAGCGAGGGCCGGTGAGCAGCAACAATGCGGCGGGTGTGGAGAGCGCGATTGCGACCGCGCGACGCCAACCGGCGGCGGGCATCAGGCACCAACCGGCCACATGCGCGATCGTTCCGGGAAGGAACAGTTGCCAGAGCACGGTCGTTGTCGCGCCAGCGATTCCCACCGCGCCGCTGACGATCAAGATGCTGCCCCACGCGGTGCGGATCCTCGCCGTGCCCCAGCGCAGCGACAGGTGCGGCGATTGCGCAGGGTGCGAGGGGCGCGTAAGGGGCTCGGGGGCGGAGGCCATGAGGCGGGGTCAGGCGTTCAAAACGAGGTAACTGATCCCGAGCACGAGCAGCGCGGCGAGGGACAGATAGCCGAGCACAATAGCCACCCAGGCAATTGCGGTGCCGCGTTCGCCGCTGCGACTGATCTGTGAGAGGGCGATATGTCCGAAGACCGCGGCGAGCGGGCTGACCAGACAGCCGAGCACCAAGGCGAATACCGCCACCACGTTGATGCGTCCCTCGCTCTTCGCAGTTGCCCTTTGGTCCGGGGTCGGTGCCGGCTCATCGGCGGGAATGTCCTCGATCCGTAGCACGCCGGTGTTGGCGTCGTCGTACTCGGCCGGCTCGGCCTCGTACTGGGCCAGATCCTCCGCGCGGATAATATCGATGGCAGCCGTCAAAGGCACGCCGGTGGGCGTGCCACAAGAGATGCAGTACTTCCACTCGGGCTGCAACTCCCGCGAGCAGGTAGCGCAGACGGTCATGGTCCCGTCAGATTATCGTGAGCAGATGACCGCCCCGAACCCCCCATTCGTGCCTTTGATCATCGGACACCGCGGAGCTCCGGGATATCGGCCCGAGCACACCCGTTCCTCCTACGAGCTGGCCTTCGCG
>JAYTXO010000161.1:0-2737 GCA_043742905.1 Microbacteriaceae bacterium
ATATGCGCCCGCAGCAGCATTGCGGTCTCGCTCGAACCGACAACGGCCTGGAACTCGAGTGATGTGGCGGATTCTGTGAGGAGCAGTGAGCCGACTGCCGGAATCCAGACGAGCAGTTGGTCACCTCCCAGTGCGACGGATTCGAAGCGACGAAAGCGGTGCCGCACGAGTTCCAGCCAGAGTGAGGAGTCGTGGGGACGGATCATGAGTGTGATCGCGATCATGCTGTCAGTTTTGCAGTCGCATGTAGAGAAGAAGTTAACAGCGGTCGACCATCTGCCAAAGTCAGTCGGGTGACCGAGTCAATCGATTTCAGAGGACCACGCCCGGTTCACCCTCATCCCCGGTCGTTCTGTCGCTCTCTGTCGCTTTGTCAGAGACACACGTCTTCCCTGAAGTGCGTTTGGTGTTGGCTGGCCCCTGGCACTGACTTTCCCCCGGGTACCCCTGCCCGCGCTGCCTGGCAGCCCACGAAATCGCCGTGAGGGACGAGCGTAGGGTGAAATGGAGCGCTCGGTTTTCGATCAAAGGTCCGTGATGGCAGATACCTCCAGTCCCCGCACCACTGTGAAAGTCGTCGCTCTCGCGATGGCCGGCGCGGTCGGTGGCTTCCTCTTCGGCTTCGATTCGTCGGTGGTCAACGGCGCGGTCGATGCCGTGCGAAAACAGTTTTCCCTCTCCGCATCCCTTACCGGTTTTGCCGTAGCCAGTGCCCTGATCGGCTGCGCGGTGGGTGCCTACCTCGCCGGGCGTCTCGCCGACCGATTCGGACGAATCCCGGCGATGATCGTCGGCGCGATCCTCTTCCTCGCCAGCGCGATCGGGTGCGGTTTCTCGATCGGCGTGTGGGATCTCGTGGTCTGGCGTCTCGTCGGCGGACTCGGCATCGGAATCGCTTCGGTGATCGCTCCGGCTTACATCGCCGAGATCTCACCGCGCCAACTTCGTGGTCGCCTCGCCTCCCTGCAGCAGCTCGCCATCACCCTCGGAATCTTTGCTGCCCTTCTCTCAGATACGATTTTCGCCAACGCCGCCGGCACCGCGAGCGCTACCTTCTGGCTGGGGCTTGAAGCCTGGCGCTGGATGTTTCTCGCCGGCATCGTGCCGGCCGTCATCTACGGCGCGATCGCTTTCTTTCTTCCCGAGTCTCCCCGCTTCCTCGTTCTGAAAAAGCGCGATGACGAGGTGAGGACGATCTTCGCGCGCATCTGGCCTGACGACGACGTGGAGCGAGCCATCCGTGACATGCGTGACGCGATCAAGACGGATGTGGAGGGATCGAAGAAGGGCGCGCTGCGTGGCGATCGTTTCGGCCTCAAACCGATCGTCTGGATCGGCATCATCCTGTCGGTGTTCCAGCAGTTCGTCGGTATCAACGTGATCTTCTACTACTCGACCACGCTCTGGAAGTCTGTCGGCTTCCAGGAGAAAGACTCCTTCACCATTTCAGTGATCACCGCGGTCACCAACATCGCGGTGACGTTCGTCGCGATCGCGCTCGTCGACAGGGTGGGCCGCCGCCCCATTCTGCTCGTCGGATCGGCCGGTATGACCCTGTCGCTTGCGACCATGGCCATCGCCTTCAGCCAGGCGGATCTCGTGAAGGGAGCGCCCTCACTCCCGGGAGCGTGGGGACCCATCGCCCTCATCGCCGCCAACATCTTCGTCGTGAGTTTTGGGGCATCTTGGGGTCCGGTGGTCTGGGTGCTGCTCGGCGAGATTTTCCCCACCCGCATTCGGGCCCGCGCCCTCGGTGTTGCCGCGGCAGCGCAATGGATCGCCAACTTCCTCGTGACGGTATCGTTCCCTCCGCTCGCCGCCGTCTCGCTTGTGCTCACCTATGGCCTGTATGCCGCGTTCGCGTTGCTGTCGTTCCTGTTCGTCTCCCGTTTCATCCCCGAGACGAATGGGATGTCGCTGGAAGAGGCGAACACGCTATTGCCGCCGAAGGGGAGCGCGAAGGCGGGTACGGCAGCTCCGCAGCGGGATTCCGCGCGCGGCTGACCACTACACACTGGAGTGAGTCAGCCGGAGAACGAAACCCCGGTGAGCTCTTCAGAGACGGTCCACAGGCGGGAGGCATCCGATTCTGACAGCGCGCGTCGTGGCACGACAGCGAATTTCGGAGGGCCGGTGAGCTCGAAGAATCCGCCCGGTCCGTAGTAGCTGCCGCCAACGGCGTCCCTGCTCGTGGCGGCGTACAGGGCGGGCAGGATGCCCTGCGGTGCCTGCTGCCAGAGCCACGGGATTTTTGAGGTCAGCTTCAGGTAGGTTGCCACTGCACCACCACCTGTGCCGCCGGATTGCGGGCCCGTCACCTGCAGGTTGGTGAGTGTGGAACCGGGGTGGGCCGCGTAACTGCGGATGCCCCATCCGGCCGCCGCGCTCTGCCGCTGAAGCTCGCGGCCAAACACGAGCATCGACAGCTTGGAGAGTCCGTAGGCGCGCGGGGGACTGTACTGGTTCTCGCCCTGCAGGTCATTCCAGTCGAATCGTCCGGCACGGGCGAGGAGGCTGCTGAGCGACACCACGCGGGGCGCCTTCGCCGCGCGCAGCAGGGGCAGAAGATGGGCGGTCAACGCGAAATGACCGAGATAATTGCTGCCGAACTGCAGCTCGAAGCCATCCTGGGTCGTGCCCCGCTTCGGCGGCATCATCACCCCGGCGTTGTTGATCAGCAGGTCGAGGGGCCGGCTCTCGGCGGTCAGCATCGCCGCGAAGCGTGCGATGTTGTCGA
>JAYTXO010000162.1:0-2951 GCA_043742905.1 Microbacteriaceae bacterium
GTGTCGAAGGAGTGTCTCTCACAATGCACCTCGTACAGTGGATTTGCCCAATGGCGTTCTTTTGGGAGACGGACGGTGTGGAGGGATCTCGTTCGGAAACCAGTAAAGCCATTCGCCGCGCTCGTTGCAAATGCGCGCCTGGATGAGTCCTCGGGTTCGCCATCGGCCAAGCGTCTTGCGTTCGACGCCGAGCTTGTCGCCGAGCTGCCGTGTGGTCAGCATTCCGGCGGCGAGCAAGCGCTGCTTCAGGCTTGGGAGCTTCGCGGCGAAGCGGACCCATTTGACGCTGGCCGTGTCGAAGTCCTCACCGGCGCCGGTGCGCAGTCCGCGCTCATTGAGGATGTGAGCGACTTGGTCATCGGTGTACTCGGCGAGTAGGGCGTCGATCTGCTGGCGCACTTCGGGGTGCGTGGCGCGCAGCTGCTGCGCGGTCAACGGACGGGGCAGCGTCAACGTCGTCGTCGTGCCTGCTCGAAAGCGAACCGCCACGGTGATCTGCTGCTGCTTGGTCAAGGTGACGTCCTCGATGAGCAGCGCGAGCATGCGCTTGCGCTCACGGTCGGATGTCTTTGGGTCGCGCCAGACGGCGGGAAAGTCTGTGGCGAGAGCGAGGATACGACGTCGCTGTTCGCCGTCGACGACGAGCTGTTCGGCGGTGCGCTGACGCTCGTACTCCTCTCGCGCTTCGACCGATGCACGCAGCTTCGCGTTCCACTCGACCTCGAGTGAGTCCGCGACGAGTCGGTTGGTCGGATCCACGTGCATGTAACGTTGGCGGGCGAGGTCGACTTCGTACTGCGCTCGCTCGACCTGTCGGTAGCGCAAGCGATCGGCTTCGTCGAGACGGCTCTGAATCTCCTGCTGCACAGCGAGCGTCATCTCGAGCGCGATCGGGGTGACGGTCTCGACGAGGAGATTGGCGATCGCGAGGTCGGTCGAAGTGCCCACGATGTTCTGGCAGAGCGGATCTCCGTAGAGCTGACCGCGTCCAACGCAGACGTAGGTGGGGATCTGCTGCTCACGCCGCATGGTGTAGCGGACGTGCATGCGACTGCCGCAGACGCCGCAGACCGCGCGACCTTGCAAGAGAGCCGGACCTTCACGGGGTGGGATCTGCGATCGATCGAAGGGCAGAGCCTTGGCCGACGCTTGAAGTCGTCGTTCGTTTTTCTCGTATTCCTCCCACGAGATGTAGCCGGGATGGGCATCGCGGATGAGCGCGAGCCACTCGCTGGGTGCCCGACGTTCGTAGCGATTCTTCCCGTTCGGCTGCTTGCGCCAGCGCGTGCGCCCAAACGCGTACGTGCCGGCGTACCAAGGACTATGCAGAATACATGCAACACGATTCAAGCTCAGAGGCACCCACGTGAGCTCGCCTTTTCGTGGACCACCGTTCACCCGGGTGGGAAAGAGCAGTCGCTCGTTTCGGAAGTACTTCAGCGTCGCGTGCGCCGCGCCGGTCCGCTGGAAGGTCTGGAAGAGCAGGCGCACACTCTCCTGCACCTGCTTGTCCGGATCCAAGACGACACGCCCTTGTGGGTCGTACACGAAGCCGGCTGGCAGACGTAACCGCAGCGCGCCACGGCGCGCCTTGTTGATGATGCCCCCGCGCAACCGAGCCGAGAGCACGTGCAGCTCGGCCTCGCTCATCGTCCCTTTGAGACCGAGGAGCAGTCGGTCGTTGAAGTGCGACGGATCGTAGATGCCGTCCTCGTCGAGGATGAGCGTGTCGGTGAGCGCGCAGATCTCGAGCAGGCGGTGCCAGTCGGTGGAGTTGCGCGCGAGCCGCGACACCTCGAGGCCCAGCACGATGCCGGCGCGCCCCAAGCCGACCTCTGCGACGAGCTTCTGGAATCCCTCACGGTCGGTTGACGCTCCCGATTGACCGAGATCGGTGTCGATGACGATGACGTTGTCGTTCGGCCACCCCAGTGTGACCGCGCGCTGGCGCAACGCGTACTGGCGTTCGGTGCTCTCGGTGTTCTCGATGACCTGCCGCATCGTCGACTGCCGCACGTAGAGGTAAGCAGAGCGAGCCAGGTGGCGTGCCGCAACCTTCTGATGGCCTTCGCTGCTCATGCACATCTCTCCTCGTGGGTTGTCGTGATCATCACCATGCTGGCCAGCACCGCGATCATGTCGGTGTGGACGTCGTCCGCGATGAGCGCCACGGCGGCGGGCCGGCCGTTGTCGTCCCGATGCACGACGGTCGCGAGCCGAGTCGCGGCGTGCGCCATCCACGCGGCGACGCCCTCTCGCAGCAAGATGACGAGACCGAAGTGGCCTCCCCGACTCGGGCCATCGAGGCCCCGGCTGCGGAGCTGCTCGTAGTGGGTCGCGAAGCTGCCCTCGGTCGCCTCGCCGGCGAAGATCACAGCCGTTTTTTTTTCGGCCCAGCGAGAGCCCGCTCGATGCTGCGAGGGTGAACCTTGCGGCCGAACTGCACGAGCACTCGCTCGGCCAACTCCGTCGGTCGCAGGGATGGATCGCCCTGTCGAAGCTGCTCGAGAAACTCCACGACCTCCGTGCTCAGCTTGTGCGCGCCCCGCGGTCCCGGCTTCTTCGGTAGCAGTCCGCCGAGCCCCTCGAGCTCGAACGCGGCCTGGGCCTGGTAGAACGAGGGACGCGAGAAGCCGAACGTCGAGGCGCTCTCGGTGATGGGTCGCTGCTCGATCCGCACCCGGCGGAGCATCTCGTACTTGACCTGAACGAGATCGCGCGCGTCGAAGAATTCGGAGCCCTCGAAGAGAGGGTCGGTGACGTTTTCCGGATGGGCGTTGAGAGAGCTCTGGCGACGCAGAGCCTCGGCCTTCGGATCGGTGCCTTTGGTCTTCTTGGCCATCGGTTCGGACTTGGGCGAGACCATGTGTAAATGTATTTATGACGAATAATGAATGCGTGTCAAGAGATAATGCTCTCCAAATAGCGACAGATACTTCAACTAATAGCCG
>JAYTXO010000163.1:0-2721 GCA_043742905.1 Microbacteriaceae bacterium
TGTACCTGCTCGGTCTGTACCTCGCCCAGCGTCGAGGCACCCTCGACCGAGCGGCGGTGGCGGAGCAGCTGCAGGAGTTGCAAGACGTGCCGGACAAGCTCGACCAGGTAATCGAAAGCGCCTCGGATCACATCGTGCAGCTCGCGCACTGGATGGGTGACACGCAGTCCGTGCTCTTCCTCGGCCGGCACGTGGGCTACCCGGTCGCTCTCGAGGGGGCCCTGAAGCTCAAGGAGCTCGCATACATCCATGCCGAGGGGTTCGCGGCGGGCGAGCTCAAGCATGGTCCGATCGCTCTCATTGAACCCGGGCAGATCGTCTTCGTTGTGGTGCCAAGCCCGCGCGGGCCGTCGTCGCTGCATCCGAAGGTCGTGTCGAATATCCAGGAGATCCGCGCCCGCGGCGCCAGGGTGATCGCGATCGCCGAGATCGGGGATGTCGCGGTGGTGCCGTTCGCCGACGAGGTGATCCGGATCCCGCTCGCCGCGCCCCTGTTCGAGCCGCTGCTCGCGGTGGTTCCCCTGCACATCTTCGGTATGGAGCTGGCCACCGCGAAGGGTCTCGACGTGGACCAGCCACGCAACCTGGCAAAGTCGGTCACGGTCGAGTAGCCCGTCGTGCGATGCCGGCTCTCGTCGGCCGCGGTGCATGGATCAGGACGCGGCGCCGAGGCGGGCCGCGGATCAGGAACCGCGCCGGCGCGTCGCGTCGGTGCCTCCTGATCGTCGTACGCGGCTGCAGCAGCGGGCGACGACCCGGCATCCGCCACAATGGCTGTATGAGCATCGCGGGCATCGGCATCGACGTCGTCGATCTGGCGCGTTTCGAGCGCGCAATGTCCTGCACGCCCGCGCTGCGCGATCGATTGTTCGCTGAGGGCGAACGTGACCGGCCGCTGCGCTCGCTGGCCGGCCGTTTCGCGGCCAAGGAAGCGTTGCTGAAGGCGCTCGGCGAGTCCACCGGGATCCGCTGGCACGACATGCAGGTCGTGCAGGACGGCCGCGGGGCCCCGACGATCACGGTGTCCGGAGCCGCGGCGGCGCTGGTGGCCGCCAAGGGCATCGTCGCGATCCACCTGTCGATGACGCACGATGCCGGCGTCGCGGTCGCGTCGGTCGTGTGCGAGACGGCGTGAGCATGGATGCGACCACCGACTTCCGTGCGGCGCGAATTGATCTCGACGCCCTGCGCTCCAACCTCGCGGTGATCCGCGGGCTCGTCGCGCCCGCCCTCGTCATGGGCGTGGTGAAGGCGGACGCCTATGGCCACGGCGCCGCCCTGGTGGCCCATGCGATCGCCGACGCGACTGCCGACGGGAGCGCGGTTGACTGGCTAGGAGTCGCCGAGCTGCGGGAAGCCCTCGCGCTGCGGTCGGCTGGTATCAGGACGCCGATGCTCGCCTGGCTGCACGGGCCGGCGACCGACTTCCAACCCGCGGTCGACGCGGGGATCGACATCGGCGTGAGTTCGCTCGATCAGCTGGAACGGGCGGCGGCTTCGTCGCGGTCCACCGGGCCGGCGGTCGTGCAGCTGAAGGTGGACTCCGGGCTGAGCCGCAATGGGATCGCCCCGGCCGAGCGGGCGGTGGTCTTCGAGCGCGCGGTGGCGCTGCAGGCGCGTGGCGGCATCCGGGTTCGTGGTGTCTTCAGCCACCTCTCCAACACCTCGCCCGCCGATGACGCCCGTCAGAAGGGCGTCTTCGAGCAGGCGGTCGCCGAAGCGCGGGCAGCGGGCCTCGACCCCGAACTACGCCACCTCGCCTCGACGCAGGCGGCTCTCGAGCAGCCGTCGTTCCGCTTCGATCTGGTGCGCATCGGCATCGGCCTCTACGGTCTGCCGGCCGCCGACTCGGTGGATGCCGCCGCTCTCGGTCTGCGTCCCGTCATGCAGCTCGAGGCCGCAGTGGCGGCCGTGCGTCGCGTGCCAGCGGGGACGGGTGTCTCCTACGGCTTCACGCATCGCACCGAGCACGACACGACCCTCGCCCTCGTGCCTCTCGGGTACGCCGACGGCGTGCCACGTTCCGCATCGAACCGAGCCGAAGTCTCGATCAACGGACGTCGCTGCCCGGTCGTCGGCCGGATCGCGATGGACCAGTTCCTGGTCGACGTCGGTGAGGGCGCGGTGCGGGTTGGCGACCGCGTAGTGCTCTGGGGCGACCCCGCGAATGGAGTTCCGGGCGCCGAGGACTGGGCGGTCGCCGCTGGCACGATTGGCTACGAGATCGTCACGCGCGTTGGGCCGCGGGTGCCGCGGGTCGATCGCGCCGGGGCGTGACCCTGTGATCGAACTCACGGTCTCCGACTCCGAGGCCATGGAGGCGCTGGGCGCTCGGCTCGCGCCGTTGCTGCGGGCCGGCGATCTCGTGCTTCTCAACGGGGAACTCGGCGCGGGCAAGACGACACTGACGCGCGGGTTGGGCGTCGGCTTGGGCGCTCGGGGCGCGGTGGCGAGCCCGACCTTCGTGTTGGCCCGCGAGCATCCGACAGCACGCGGGGTGCCACTCGTCCACGTCGACGCCTACCGCCTGGCGACCGGCCGCGAGCTCGACGACCTGGACCTCGACTACGCGAACGCCATCGTGGTGGCCGAGTGGGGCGCGGACAAGCTCGACGGGGTCAGCGAGTCGTGGTTGTCGATCGATATTGTGCGACCGATGGGAGGAGGAGCCGAGGATCTCGACACGGACGAACCCCGCCACGTCACCATCACCGGCAGCGG
>JAYTXO010000164.1:0-4993 GCA_043742905.1 Microbacteriaceae bacterium
GGAATTCGGGTTGCGATCTAGGGCGACTCTAGTGGCCCCCATGATGGGGGGCGAGTCCCCCATTTGGGGGACAGTTCACGATAATCCCTCGGAATTCAAGGACCGCGCAGTCTGTCGGCACTTCGGGGGACCCCTTTCTGTGCCCTCAGGTCGCTGCCGCGCAGTGCGTTGTGCTGGGACTACTGTGCATCGCGCACTACCGTATGGTGCTCCCGTCGCAGCTATGTTTACAGTGTAAACATGACTAGCTGGCCCGGCTCCCGAACCGCGATCACCGTCTTCGCCGAAGATATCGAGGCGACGAAGCAGTTCTACCTCACGGTCTTCGGGCTCCCGGCGGTGTACGAAGACGAGGTGTCCGTCGTCTTCCGGTTTGGCCCCACCATGATCAACGTGCCGCGGGCCTCCGAGGCGGTCGACCTGATCGCGCCGGCGACTCCTGGCGGCGCGGACGCGCTGCCGCGCATACAGTTCACGCTCAATGTCGACGACGTGGATGCCAAGGTCGCCGAGTTGGACGCCCACGGTGTCTCCCTGCTGAACGGTCCGATGGACCGCACGTGGGGTATCCGGACGGCTGCTTTCCAGGATCCGGCAGGCAACATCTGGGAGCTCCCGGCGCCGCTGAAAACTATCACCGGCTGAGAGTGTCGAAACCGGGGTAGCTTCATCGCAGATTTCGATAGGCGCCTGTGGTCCCGCTCAATCAGCGTGACCAGGGATCACTGCCAGTGCGCCACCAGCCGTCGAACGGGGTAACCGGTGCGGCGCGCTTGTGCGCGGTTGCGATGTACCGCGCCTCGAGGGCGCCGGCCACGGAATCCGGGACCTCATGACCCTCGAGATAGTCGTCGATGTCGGTGTAGCTCAGGCCGAGGTTGGCCTCGTCGGTCTGCCCAGGGCTCCCGTCGAGCAGGTCAGCGGTGGGCGCCTTGAGGTAGAGCCGCTCGGGGGCACCGAGGTGCTCGAGCAGGGCGCGGCCTTGGCGCTTCGAGAGACCGCTGAGCGGGAGGATGTCGGCTCCACCGTCGCCGAACTTGGTGAAGAAGCCGGTGACCGCCTCGGCCGCGTGATCGGTACCGACCACCAGCATCCGGCTCTGGCCGGCGATCGCGTACTGCGCGATCATGCGCGAGCGCGCCTTGATGTTGCCTTTGGTGAAATCGAGCAGGGGCTCGTCGAAGCTCTGGTCGTACTCGGCCTGGAAGCCGTCGACGGCGCGCATAATGTCGAAGGTGATCGCATCCGAGGGCTGGATGAAGCTCAGCGCAAGCTGCGCATCGTCTTCGTCGGCCTGCACCGCGTAGGGCAGGCGCACCGCGATGAAGGTCGCTTCGGCGCCAGATGACGCGACCCGCTCGACCGCGAGTTGACACAGTCTCCCGGCCAGCGAAGAGTCTTGGCCGCCGCTGATGCCCAGCACGAAGCCTGACGCGCCGGTGGCCGTCAGGTAGTCCGCGAGGAAACCGACCCTGCGCGCCGCCTCCGTGGCGGGGTCGATCGTGGGCTGCACGTGGAGGTCGGCAATGATCCGGGCTTGAGCGGGGCGCATGACTCCACGGTAGCGAGCGCCGCCGTGCGTCTGCCCCCAGTTGGGGTGAGATTTCATCGGGAACTATAGATTCTTGCCGCGCGCGGTTAGCTTTTCGATATGAGCGACTCGATGACGTCTGCGACTTTGCCGCCGCCGAACTGGTACCCAGACCACGCGGATCCGAACCTCCAGCGCTGGTGGGACGGCCAGCGCTGGAGCACGCACACCGCCCCAGCGGCCACCCCCGCGGTCCCGAACGTGATCTCGTCGAACTACAGCGCACAGTACGCGTACACGAATCCCGTCACGGTGTCCGGCGTGAACTCGATCGCCACCCGTGCGTTTGTCTACGGCCTGATCGGGCTGTTACTCAATCCCGCGGGGATGATGGGGATCGGCGCCATCGTTCTGGGGATTCGTGGCATGCGCAGAGCGCCGCAGTTTGCCGCCGAATCGAATCGGCACGGATTCGCGGTCGCGGCGATCGCAATTGGCTCATTCGACACCCTGGTTGCAATCTTCTGCATCGTGTCGGCGATCTCGGTGTACTCGGCCCAGCACGCTCTCGGGGGCTAGCCCCCGCCCGACAAGTCTGCTGACCGGATGCCAACGGGCACCAGGCCTCGCCACTCTGGAACCATGACCGCGACAATGGATCCACCCATGACCACCCCTCCCGCTCCTGGCCTCATCGATCCCGCTTCTCGTCGCGCGCTCTACGCGCGGTTCTGGTTGAGCGTGCCGCGCGAGCTCGGCTATTTGCTGCCGATTCTGCCGATTGCGATCGCAAGCCTCTCGGTTCTCACCTCGGTGTTCTGGACGGGGCTCGGCCTGAGCTTCGTCTTTGTCGGCCTGTTCATCGTGCTTGGCGCACTTTTCATCGCCCGCGGCTTCGGGATGGTCGAAGTCACCCGCCTGAAATATTCCGGTTTTCCGGCGATCACGCCGCCCGCTTGGGATCGCAAGGCGCGCAGCGGGGGCTCGCTCGCCAAGACGTTCGCCCCCTTCATCGACGGCCACTACTGGCTCTATTTGCTCTGGGCGATGGTTGTCGGCCCGATCTTGGGTCTCGTCACCTGGACGATCGCCTTCTTCTGGGTCGTCACGGCTGTCGCTGGCACGAGCTACTGGCTGTACTCGGGGTTGATCCCGCGCGAGGACGGTGTCCACTTCACCCGGTTGTCTACGTCGGGGTCGGACTTTGCTAACGGAGTGGTGACCTTCGTCATCGGCGTGATCGCTCTGCTGACGCTGCCGTACGTCACCCGCGGCCTCACCTGGTTGCACTGGCAGGTCGCTCGCGGGATGCTCGGGGTCTTCGCCGCCGAGCAGCTACAGCAGCAGGTGGCTGGCCTCGCCACCTCGCGCTCGGCCGCGGTCGCCGCGGAAGGCACCGCGCTGCGTCGACTGGAGCGCGACATCCACGACGGCCCGCAGCAGAGGTTGGTGCGCCTGCAGATGGATCTCGCGGCGGCCGACCGTCAAATGGATGCCGACCCCGCCGCCGCGCGCACCCTGATCGCCGAGGCGATGCAGCAGTCTCGTGACGCGCTGGAAGAGCTTCGGGCGCTCTCCCGTGGATTCGCGCCGCCATTGCTTCTCGACCGTGGCCTGGTAGCCGCACTGGATTCGATGGCGACCCGTTCGAGCATCCCGGTGCGTCTCGTGGCCGAGCTGGCGGAGGGTGCGACCCTCCCACCCGAGACCGAGCGGAATGCGTACTTCATCGTCGCCGAGGCCGTCACGAACGCCGAGAAACACTCGGCGGCCACCTCGATCAAAGTGCGGGTCGCAGAGAGCGAGGCGGGCGACTCGTCGGGGACGTGGCTGGATCTGACGGTCTCCGACGACGGGATCGGTGGGGCCGCCGCGACACCGGGCCACGGGATCGCGGGGCTGGAGGAGCGCGTCCTCGGCTTGGGCGGAATCCTGAGTCTGGTGAGCCCGGTGGGAGGTCCGACGGTGGTGACCGTGCAGCTGCCTTTGGGGAGCGCTGCTGCCCCCTCGACGCCGACCGCTTTCGCGCCGGCGCCGGCGCCCGAGCCCGAGCCTGCAGAGCCCGACGCCCCTGCAGCGCCGAAGAAGTCCGGTATGCGCAAGCCGACCTCCTAGGCTGTGCCCGTGATCGGCAAGCGCGTTGTATTGGCCGACGACTCGGTGTTGCTGCGCGAGGGCCTGGTGCGGGTGCTGGTCGAAGCGGGGCACGAGGTTGTCGGCGCCTTCGGCGATGCGGAGTCGCTGCTGGCCGCGGCTCCGGAGCTAGCACCCGAACTGGCCGTGCTCGACGTGCGCATGCCACCCACCTTTCGCGACGAGGGCGTGCGCGCCGCGATCGCGCTGCGGTCACTGATGCCAGCTACGGGCATCCTGCTGCTGTCGCAGTATGTCGAGGCCGCATACGCGCAAGAGCTGCTCGGCGCTGGCAGCGGGGGAGTTGGCTACCTGCTCAAAGACCGCGTCGCCTCACTTGCCGACCTGACGGACGCGCTCGATCGCATCGCGAACGGCGGTACCGTGCTCGACCCCGAGGTCGTCGCGCAACTGATCGGCCGGCGCCACGACCCGCTCATGACGCTTACTCCGCGCGAGCGCGAGGTACTTCAGCTGATGGCGGAGGGCCGCACCAACGCCGCGATCGCCACCGCCCTCTTCATCGGCACGGGTGCGGTCGAGAAGAACGTGACCTCGATCTTCGGCAAGCTCGGCCTCGAAGATTCCGGCATCGACCATCGGCGGGTGTTGGCCGTGCTGGCGTATTTGCAGCGCTGAGGTCATCCGCCGGTGAACACTGCGGAAACTCGGTTCCGCTGTCCGGCTCGCGGCACTATCTTCGCCGAATGAGTGACACCACAGCCGACTCCGGGGAGTTCGATATCGACGACCTCGAAGCCGAGTTCTTCGAGCAGTACATGAGCCCGGAGGGCGAGCTCGAGCAGAATGCCGACACCTTCGAATACGAGTGGCCGGTTACCGAGTGGGCGACGAAGGATGCGATCCGCTCGATCTTCGAAGATCGCCTGAGCGAGGTCGAGATGGACGAGCTCGCCGCCGACCTCGACGTCACATCGACCTCGTGGTTGAGCATCGAGCAGTACACCGAGCACGAAGACGCGGACCTTGACGACGAGCTTGACGACGAGCTTGAGGAGTTCGAGACCGACGAAGACGCCCGCGACAACTAGTTTCAGTCGCGAAGATGCAGCGCTGAGGCCTATCGTCGAATATGGCCGAGATCGATCAGGACGCCGACGAGTTCGACGTCGACGTTCTCGAGAACGAATTCTTCGAGCAGTTCATGAGCCCCGACGATCAGCAACTCACCGATCCGGATGCCGACGATGACGACCGCGAACCGGTCACCGAGCACTCGACACTGGATGCTCTGCGCACCGTCTTTGAGGATCGCCTGACCGAAGCCCAGCTCGAGGAGCTCGCCGAGGACCTCGACCTGACTTCAAC
>JAYTXO010000165.1:0-5481 GCA_043742905.1 Microbacteriaceae bacterium
CCAAGGGCACCTCGCTGTTCGCCGGCTCCAACCTCGGGATCTTCAAGAACTCGAAGCACCAGAACGGTTCGCTGAAGCTGCTGGACTACGTCTCGAAGGCCAGTAGCCAGCTGGAGTGGTACAAAATCAGCGGCACGTTACCGACAGTCAAGGCCGCACTGGGCGACCCGTCGTTCACCTCCGACCCGCTGGTGAAGGTGTACACGAAGCAGCTCGCGGACGCGAAAGTGGTGCCACTGGTCGCCAACTGGGACGGCGGAGTGGGTGCGAACCTGCTCAAAGCGCTGAACTCGATCGCGCTGACACATGCTGACCCGTCAAGCACGCTGAGCGCGTTCTACGCCTCGACCGCAGGACTGACCGCCAAATAGTTCACTCAGCTAGTCAGCAGATGCGGTGGGCCGCTCCTTCGAACGGCCCACCGCATCCCTCACGAAGGATCATCATGGTTGTCTCCCACCTCGCTGGTGAGGTGAGCGCACGCCCCGTGGCGGCGACGCGAGTGGTACCCGCGGGTCGCGGCCGCATCGTGCCCTACATCTTCATCTCGCCCGCGATGCTGTTGCTTTTGACCTTCGGTGTGTTCCCCATCGTCGTCGCGGCCGGGGTCAGCCTGACCGACATGAACATTTCAGGACTCGGCGACTGGAGCAACGTCAAGTTCATCGGCATCGCCAACTACGCGAAGCTGTTCGCGGACCCGAGCTTCTGGCAGGCGCTGGGCAACACCGCCTTCTTCGCCTTCATCGGCGTTCCATCCGTTGTGCTGCTCTCGCTCACCGTTGCCCTGCTGCTCAACCGCAGCGGGAACCGATTCTTCCGCGCACTGCGCGCCTTTTACTTCATCCCGGCAATCACCGCGATCGTCGCCATCTCACTTATCTGGGGCTATTTATACAACACCCAGTTCGGATTGCTTAACTGGCTTCTGTCGCTCGTGAACATCGGCCAAGTCCAATGGCTGTCTGATCCGATTCTGGCGAAGTTCTCGGTGGCGCTGGTCGCCATCTGGCGAGGAACCGGGCTGAACATCATCATCTTCCTGGCCGCCCTTCAAGGGGTGCCGAAGGAGTACCTCGAGGCCGCCGCCATCGACGGGGCCGGCGCATGGCGCACAACACGCTCGATCGTCATCCCGCTGCTACGGTTCGCCATCTTCTTCGTGACGGTGACCACCGTCATCTCGTGGCTGCAGTTCTTTGACGAGGCCTACGTACTCACCAACGGCGGCCCGCTCGGCGCAACAACGTCGGTGTCGATCTTCCTATATCAACAGGGGTTCCAGCAGAGCCAGTTCGGCTACGCCAGCGCGGGCTCGCTCGTCCTATTCGTCCTCATCGCCGTCATCACCGTCGGCCAACTTCGCGCAAGGAGGGCCGACCTTGACTACTAACTTTTCTGCGTTGCGCCTGCGCAACCGCCACAGGAACAGCCGCAGCCTCACCGTTGTGATCGGTGCCGCGCTCGGCGTCGGCGCGGTTATCACAGCGTTCCCCTTCATCTGGATGATCGCCACCTCGATCAAGCCGCAAGCGGAGTCTCTGAACTATCCGCCAACGCTGTTCCCACGGGATCCGACCCTGGGCTACTTCAACACCCTGTTCACCGAACTGGACTTCGGGCAGTACCTCGGCAACACCGTCATCGTCGTCCTGATCGGCACAGTCGGGCTTCTGTTCATGTCGATGGCCGGCTACGCCTTTGCCAAGTTCGACTTCCGCGGCAAGCACTGGATGTTCTTCCTGGTTCTGGCGACCATGATGATCCCCGTCCAGGTGACGATGATCCCGACCTACCTGATCCTGAACGGGATGAAGCTGACGAACACCCTGCTCGGGATCGCCCTGCCGACGCTTGTGAGCGGCTTCAGCATCTTCCTGTTCCGGCAGTTCATGAGCACGATCCCCACCGAAATGCTCGAGGCGGCCAGGCTCGACGGTGCCGGCGAGTTCCGAACCTTCTTGCTCATCGTGCTCCCGTTGTCCAAGCCGATCCTCGCTGTCCAAGCCGTTCTGACCTTCATCGCCGGCTGGAACAGCTTCCTCTGGCCGCTCATCATCGCAAACGACCAGCACCTGTACACGCTGTCAGTGGGGCTGTCTCTACTCAACAAGGAGATCTCCGTGAACCCCTCGCTTCAGATGGCGGCAGCGTCGGTGATGGTCGTCCCCATCCTCATCGTGTTCATCGTTTTCCAGCGTTACGTGATCCAAGGCTTCGCGCTGTCGGGGCTGAAGTGAGCGCCTCATTCGACGGGTACGTCCACGCCCGCGAGGCGCGCCTGGTCGATGGTCGCGAGCGGCCGGTGCTGCTTCGTGGGGTTGGGCTGGGAAACTGGCTGCTGCCGGAGGGGTACATGTGGGGTTTTGGTCAGGGTGCAGAGTCAGCGCGTCAGATCGAGGCTCTCACCGAGCGACTCCTAGGTCCTGGTCAGGCAGCCACCTTCTGGGAGCAGTTCCGCGACGGGTTTATTACCGAGGCGGATATCGCGGCGATCGCAGCGAGTGGCTTCGATCACGTGCGGCTGCCGATCAACTCGCGCGTCATCCAGCACGAGGACGGCGAACCCGTCGAGTCCGGGTACGCCTTGATCGACCGGCTCATCGAATGGTGCCGGGCCCATCAGCTCTGGGTGCTGCTTGATTTGCATGGTGCTCCTGGAGGTCAAACGGGCACCAACATCGACGACTCCCCTCGGGGCTTGCCGGAACTTTTCATGAGCGATCGGTATCGAGAGTTGACGGTGCGTCTGTGGAGGGATCTCGCAGCGCGCTACTCGAACGAGACCGTCGTTCTGGGTTATGACCTGTTGAACGAGCCGCTGCCGAATGAGTGGCAGCACGTCTACAGTGACGAACTCGTCACCCTGTACCGGGATCTCACCGCGACGATCCGTGAGGTTGATCCGAATCATCTCATCGTTTACGAGGGGTCGCACTGGGCCACCAACTGGAGCATCTTCACCGAGGTATGGGACTCCAACTCCTGCCTGCAGTTCCACAAGTACTGGTCGTCGCCAGACGCCAGGAGCATCGCGGTGTTCCTCGAGACTCGAGAACGGCTCGGTCTGCCGATCTACATGGGCGAGGGCGGTGAGAACACTGTGGAGTGGATCTATGCCGCGTTCCGGATGTACGAGGCGCACGACATCGGATGGAACCTTTGGCCCTGGAAGAAGATCGAGACGACCACTTCCCCCGTGTCCATCGTCGCGCCGAACGGATGGGAGAAGGTCGTCGCGAGCATCGACAATCCCAATGCCATTAGTTCAGAGGACGCGGCGCGGGTCTTCGCCGACCTCCTGACCGCGATTCGGCTGGAGAACGCCGTCATCCTGCCGGCAGTGATCGACGGGGCTCTCGGCACCCGCCCGACCGTCATCCCCGCGTGGGGCTACGGCTATCGCGGACCCGGGCAGTCGTACTCAGTGCGCGCCGGACACCCCTTGCCGGGAGTGCGCGCGGACGAGGCGGTGTCGATTAGATGGCGGAACCCGGGCGAGAACCCAGCGAACCCATTCGAACAGTCGGACGGCCGCCCCTACCGACCCGCCGAGGAGCTCGTGGTGCAGCTCGAGCCCGGGGATTGGCTCGAATACGAACTTAGCTCGGACGAGAAGACACTGAGGGTGACTGATGCCAAAGGCCAGGACGCGCCCGTCGAGGTCACTCCGTCCGCGCGCGGGATTCGTGTGACCGCGACAGCTCCGACCTCGCTTCTTCGGCTTCGTCCGCTTGACGCCGCACGCGGAGGCGAGGCTTGATAGATTTCCGAAGCATGACCGGTCTCGCCGCTTCGACCAGCACCGGAGCTAGTGGGTCCGGGCCAGCGACAGTCAGCGACGTTCGCCAGCGCAACCGTCGCCAAGCGCTGCGCACGATCATCCTGGCAGGACAGACCTCGCGCGCGGAGCTTGCAAAGGATACGGAACTCTCCATTGGCTCAGTCACAAACCTGGTGACCGAACTCATTGCCGAAGGACTGGTGATTGAGGCGGGAGTCATCGCCTCTCGCGGGGGCCGCCCGGTCACACTCCTCGCACCGAACCCCTCGGGGGCCTACTTTGTCGGGGCAGATGTTGGAGAGCGAGGCGTCGCCGTCGAGCTCTTCGACCTTTCGATGACCCGCATCGACCGCGAGTTCCGCGGCGGCCACGAGGGCGAGAGCCTTCAGGGCATAACCGCAGACCTCCAAGGTGCGATCGAGGCCCTCCACGAGCGCAACCACGGCGCATGGGAGCGCATGGTCGGCATTGGTCTTGGGTTGCCGGGAGTTGTCGAACCGGATGCCGGAGGCGGACAGATTCTCTACTCCCAAAGTCTTGGCTGGCCCGCGGTGGCGATGTCAGAGTTGGTGCCGGGCGACATCCCGGTCTATGCCGAAAATGGCGCGAAGACTCTCGCGATGGCCGAGATGTGGAACGGCGCGGCCAATGGCATTGATGAGGCACTTGTAGTCCTTCTCGGACGCGGAGTCGGACTGGGCATTGTCAGCAATGGCGAACTCTCACACGGATGCATGAGTAGCGCAGGAGAGTGGGGCCATCTCAAGATCGTTCGCAATGGTAGGCACTGTCGGTGCGGCGGTCGAGGATGTGTCGAGGCGTACCTCGGTGCCGACGCGATTCTCGAGACCTGGCGGGGGTCGGGAGGGGTGTTTGAGGGCTCCGGTTGGCGTGCAATCGGTGAACTGCTCGAGGCAGACCGCGAGGGTGACCCGATCGCTGTCGCTGTCGTGAAGGATCTCGTTGAGACTCTCGGCTCTGCGCTCGGAGGGCTCGTTAATCTGACAAATCCGCGGCGCGTGATCATCGGCGGCTGGGTCGGACTCCGCCTCATGGAAACACTGGCCGTGCGTATTGAGTCTGCGACCAGGGCCGAATCTCTCGACCGTCCGGGCGGCCAGTTCGAGATGGTCGCCTGCCGATTCGGGGGCGACACCGTCGCCCTGGGCGCGGCAATGATGCCACTCGGGGCCCTGCTCAACGAGCCTGCGCAACGCCAACGCGATCAACAGCAGAGACACATCGACATCGGGATGCTCGAGAGCGCACACGCGAAGACTCACTAGGAGCCCCCACAGAACCCCCACAATCGGCTCGGACTCGACGGTTCCTATCTGGAGCTACCGAAAACGACTGTGAAATCAGAGGAGTTGACTGACTTCCCTGAGTCGACTTGGCATGCTTTTTGGGTTCAAATCCCACCGGTACCGCCAAAAAAAGTTCTGTTCGGCGGGGCTTTTTTCGCGCTTGGGGCTTGGGGCTTGGGGCCTGGGGTGACAACATTCTGACTACTCCACGCGTCTCGGTCGGTCGAATCAGACCCGGTGGTTTCGGCGCTGCCAACCTAGTTGGGCAGTTTTGTTCGTTGACGCGGACCGCCTGCGGGCTGGTCTCCCCGCGTTGCTGAAGCCAAAACCCGGACGCCGCTGCGGGCAAAGTAGTCGTCGAACGGCAACCCTCCAGCGGCGGCACGGACG
>JAYTXO010000166.1:0-8772 GCA_043742905.1 Microbacteriaceae bacterium
GAGCCGGTGCTGGACGAGACCAAGACGGTGCTCGAAAACGTCCAGGAGGGCGTCGGCCCGATCATGGCCAAGCTCGACCGTTTCAACGAGATCTCGGCCGCGATGGCCGATCCGAACGCGGATTTCGATGCCCTACTGGCCGAGATGGGCACCCTGCAGGAAGACATCGATGCTGCCGACGCATGGGACCTCGACTCCCAGCTCGAGCAGGCGATGGACGCGCTGCGCACCCCGCCCGCAGACTCACCGGTCGCGAATCTCTCCGGCGGTGAGAAGCGCCGCGTCGCTCTGACGAAGCTGCTTCTCCAGAAGCCGGACCTGCTGCTGCTCGACGAGCCCACCAACCACCTCGACGCCGAGAGCGTGCTCTGGCTCGAGCAGCACCTGCAGCAATACGCGGGCGCCGTGATCGCAGTTACCCACGATCGGTACTTTCTCGACAACGTCGCCCAGTGGATCGCCGAAGTCGACCGCGGCCACCTCTACCCCTACGAGGGCAACTACTCGACCTATCTCGAGAAGAAGGCCGCACGTCTCGACGTGCAGGGTAAGAAGGACCAGAAGCTCGCCAAGCGCCTCGCCGACGAACTCGAGTGGGTGCGCTCGAACGCGAAGGGGCGTCAGGCCAAGTCCAAGGCGCGGCTGGCGCGCTACGAAGAGATGGCGACCGAGGCCGACCGAACCCGCAAGCTTGACTTCGATGAGATCCAGATCCCGCCGGGGCCTCGTCTCGGGTCGATCGTCGTCGAGGCCAAGAAGCTCGCGAAGGGATTCGACGGCCGCGAGCTCATCGAGGGCCTCAGCTTCACTCTTCCGCCGAACGGCATCGTCGGCGTCATCGGCCCGAACGGTGTCGGCAAGACGACTTTGATCAAGACTATCGTCGGCCTCGAGCAGGTCGACAGCGGCGAACTGAAGGTCGGCGAGACCGTGCAAATCAGCTACGTCGACCAGAACCGCGGCGGTATCGATCCGAACAAGACGCTGTGGGAGGTCGTCTCAGACGGACTCGACGTCATCACGGTGGGTCGGGTCGAGATCCCGTCACGCGCCTACGTCAGCAAGTTCGGCTTCAAGGGACCGGACCAGCAGAAGAAGGCCGGCGTGCTGTCCGGTGGTGAGCGCAACCGCCTCAACCTCGCGCTTACGCTCAAGCAGGGCGGCAATCTACTGCTGCTCGACGAGCCCACCAACGACCTGGACGTCGAGACGCTGCAGAGCCTCGAGAACGCGTTGCTCGAGTTTCCCGGCTGCGCGGTGGTCATCACCCACGATCGATGGTTCCTCGACCGGATCGCGACCCACATTCTGGCCTACGAAGGCACAGCCGAGAACCCGGGTAACTGGTATTGGTTCGAGGGCAACTTCGACTCATACGAGCAAAACAAGATCGAACGTCTTGGAGCGGATGCCGCCAAGCCGCACGCCTCGGTCTACCGCAAGCTCACCAGAGACTGACGTCCGGGTTTTCGATGACCCGGCTGCACATCCCGATCCCGCTGCGCTGGGGCGACCTCGACGCCTACGGGCACATTAACAATGTCGAGACATTGCGGCTGGTGGAAGAGGCGCGGGTTCGAGCTTTTTGGCACGCGCCTGACGGCAAGCGCGGCGATCCGCGCAGCGGGGGCCGCGACGATCTGCCGACCGCGGTGCTCGAGCTGAAGTCGGACTCCGACGTGTGGTCGCTGGTGTCGCGCACCGAGGTCGAGTACCTGCTGCCGATGCCGTACACGAGCGCGCCGATCGACGTCGAGGTGTGGCTCGGACGGCTCGGTGGCGCGCTTATCGAGGTCTGCTTCGAGCTGTTCTCGCCGTCCGGCGTGACTCCGCGGCTGCTCTACGCGCGAGCGGCGACGACGATCGTAACCGTGGACGCCGCATCCGGACGGCCCACCCGGTTCCCGCCGCACCTCAACGAGGTCTGGGCTGCGTACCGCGAAGAGCCGATCACCTTCCGGCGCCGCTGAGTCGGTCGTCCATGCCGTTGTCGGTGACGGCCTCTGCGGGCATACGGATGGTGCCCTCCTGAGCAACGCTGGCGAGCAACAGGCCGCCCCGGGAGTACATCCGTCCGAGGGACAGCCCCCGCCCGCCAACAGCGTTCGGCGACTCCTGCACGTACAGCATCCACTGGTCGGCGCGGCCGAAGCGGTGCCACCACATGGCGTGGTCGAGGCTGGCGACCTTCAGTCCGGGCGTTCCCCATGCGATCCCGTGAACGCGCAGCGAGGACTCCAAGATCGAGTAGTCGCTGGCGTACGCGAGGGCTGCGCGGTGCAGATTCGGATCGTCGGGCAGGGTGCCGACCGCGCGCATCCAGACGGCCTGATGCGGCACGCGCTCGCCGGCTACCTCGAAGTAGATCGGTGATTCGATATGCCGGATGTCGAAGGCGCGACGGGTCGACCAGAACTGCGCCACGGGGTGGTCGATGCCCGCCAGTACTTCGGCTGTACTCGGCAGGGACTCCGGATCGGGGAGGCCGGTAGGCATCGCGACCTGGTGGTCGAGGCCATCGTCTTCGGTCTGGAATGACGCGATCATCGACAGGATCGGCAGGCCATCTTGGTACGCCTGCGTGCGACGTGTCGAGAAGGAGCGGCCGTCGTGGATGCGATCGACGGAAAACGTGATGTTGCGCTCGGCGTCGCCCGGCCGCAAGAAGTAGCCGTGCATCGAGTGCACCGGACGATCGTCGGGAACGGTGCGGCTGGCAGCAACCAGGGATTGCGCCAGCACCTGACCGCCGAAGACGCGGCCGCCTGGCGTCCATTGGCTGGGTCCGGTGAAGATGTCCTCGCTGGTGCGTGCTCCGGTGTCGGTCAGATCCAGCGCACCCAGTAGGCCTACCAAGGGGTCTGAGTCTGGGTCGGTCATGGGTTGCAGTTTACGAGACCCTGTAGTTTGGTCGCACATGGGCAACTCCTTCACTCTGACGGACACCCTCACCCTCAACGACCTGCAGGTCTTCCTCGCTCGCGCTGCGCGCATCGAGGAGGGATCGGTCCGACTGATTGCGGGGAGCGGGGTGCTTGCGGCGTACGCCGCGGTCTTTTTCCCGCAGGGGCTCCTCGATCAGAGCCCAACGGTTCTGGGTCTCCGCACGGTTGCGCTGAGCGATTCCGCCGAGGTCTTCGACGTCGTCGTGCCGATCCGTTCCCTGCTGCAGCGGCTTGAGACGGCGCAGGAGATTCGTCGTGCCGCCCTCGCGGCTGGCAAGCCAGATGTCGCGGGCCCGGTCACTATTACCCTCCCGATGGAGGTCAACACCGTTACCTGGTCGGCCATCTCGCCGCCGCGCGGTGGCTGGCGACCCATCGACGGCACCCGGCCGGGTGTGTTGGACCACGCTGCTCGCGCCGGGATCGACGAGGTCGCCAGCACGGTTCCGGATGCCGTGGGCGAGCAGATCGTGCGCCGCGTGCGCAGCGAGGTCTGGAGTCGCGGTATCGAAGGCCTCGAGCACGTGCCAGCCGGCGCCGCTTTCGCGGCCCTCAGCCTGGGTTTCCTCGGCGACGACGAGGTCCGGATGTTCGAAACTGGCCCGTGGACCCGGCTCACCACCCAGCGCGGCCATGTCCTTGTCAAGCGCAAGGCCTGGACGCTCTCGCGCTGACCCAAGCAGTTTCTCCGGAGTTTTGCGGATTCCGCCGACGCGATCTGTGTGAGTACGGGCGAGCGGCCCCAAACCTCCGGAGAAAGTCGCAAAGACTCCGGAGAAACGTCGGTCAGACCGCGGCGGCCACCGCGCGGCCCGCCGTGCGGCCGCTGAATAGGCACCCACCGAGGAAGGTGCCTTCCAGCGCGCGGTAGCCGTGCACGCCACCACCGCCGAACCCAGCTGTCTCCCCGGCTGCGTAGAGCCCGCGGATGGGTTTGCCCGCGACATCGAGCACCTGGGCGTCGAGGTTGGTCTGCAGTCCGCCGAGCGACTTGCGAGTGAGCACGTGCAGCTTCACCGCGATCAGCGGGCGATGCGCCGGGTCCAGGATCTTGTGCGGCTTCGCAACCCGGATCAGCTTGTCGCCGCAATAGTTGCGCGCGCCGCGGATGGCCGTAAGCTGCGCGTCCTTGCTGAAACTGTTGTCCAGCTCGCGGTCGCGCGCTTCGATCTCGTGGCGCACGTTGGTGGTGTCCAGCTCGACGCCAGGGGAGAGCTGGTGCATTCCGGCGAAGAGTTCGTCGAGGGTGTCGGCGACCACGAAATCTGGGCCGTAGCTCTTGAAGGCCTCGACCGGTGGCGTCGCACCCTTGCCGAGCCGCTGCCGAAGCATCAGCGGGATGCTCTTGCCCGTCAGGTCGGGGTTCTGCTCGCTGCCGCTGAGCGCGAACTCCTTCTCGATGATCGACTGGGTGAGCACGAACCAGCTGTGGTCGTGTCCGGTCGCGCGCAGGTGTTCGAGCGTGCCCAGCGTGTCAAACCCCGGAAATAGCGGGATCGGCAGCCGCTTACCGGTCGCGTCGAACCACATGCTCGATGGTCCAGGCAGAATCCGGATGCCGTGCCGCGCCCACACTGGCGCAAAGTTGGTGATTCCCTCCACGTAGTGCCACATGCGGTCACCGTTGATGGAGCGGGCACCCGCTTTCTCGGAGATCGCCAACATGCGTCCATCGACATATTCCGGGACGCCACTGAGCATCTCCGTCGGCGGGGTGCCCAGCCACTCAGGCCAGGCGGCTCGGACGAGGTCATGGTTGCCACCGATTCCGCCAGTCGCCACGATCACTGCGCTGGCCCGAATCGAGAAGTCGCTCGTGACGTCGCGGTTAGTTGCCGCCCCACGCTCGGCATCGTCGTCAGCGAGGACGCTACCGGATGCTCCGACCACGGCCCCTTTTGAGACGATCAGTCCGTCGACCCGATGCCGGAACTTCAACTCGACCAGCCCATCCGCGACCCCACGGCGCACCGCCTTGATAAAGGGCGCGAGCACACCCGGCCCGGTACCCCAGGTGATGTGGAAGCGCGGAACCGAGTTGCCGTGCCCGGTCGCGGTGTAGCCCCCGCGCTCTGCCCAGCCGACCACCGGGAAGAACCGGACGCCCTTCTCGTGCAGCCAAGCGCGCTTCTCGCCTGCCGCGAACGCGAGGTAGGCCTCGGCCCACTGCTTGCCCCAGACGTCCTCGTCGCGGTCAAACTCGGCGCTGGCGTACCAGTCCTGGCGAGCCAGGTCGTGGCTATCGTGAATACCCATCCGGCGTTGCTCGGGGGAGTCGATCAGGAACAGGCCGCCGAACGACCACCAGGCCTGCCCGCCCAGGTTCGCCTCCGATTCCTGCTCGAGCACGATGACGCGCTTGCCGGCCGCGATCAACTCAGCGGTTGCCACAAGACCCGATAGGCCGGCGCCGATGACGATGGCGTCTGCACTGGACTTGGGAGAAGCACCTCTCGACGGGCCCCTCGAGGATCTTTTGTTCGTCGGCATCCCGTTCCCTCCGAACGCACCTCAGATAGACCAGGGTAACCCGGCTCTGGCGATTCAGGCTGCCGACGTCGCGAAGCTCACCGGCGCCAACCTCTTCGCTGCTCGAGGGCTTGCAGAATAATCTGGCGGTCAGCTCAGCGGCCGTCTGAGCGCTGTGTCGGGCTGCGGGCCGCGCGCTCGTTCCGCCTCGAGCGAGTAGCGCCGGATCGCCGTCGGATCGTCTAGATCCGCCGACATGGCGCGTGCATAGTTGCGCCATTTGGCGGCGTGATACGCGGGATTTCTCACCAACCAGCCCAGCCGCTCGCCGAGTCGGTAGTCGGGGTCGCGCAGGATGCGCTCCGAATTGTGCAGCACTCCCCAGCCCCAGCGTGCCAGGCGCGCGACCGGGCCGTACGCTCGAAGCTCGGTGCCGATGCGACGGAGTGCGGTGATTTCGTCGAATATCCGCTTGCCGTACTCGTGCAGGGTGAGGTCGTTCGAATGCACCACCACCCCGTCGCCCGCGTACGCCTTCGAGTAGCCCGCCAGGATGACGTCGCGCCCGAAGGCCGCATCCTCGGAATACGGGAGGTCCCGGTATGGGATCACTTCGAGCAAGAAGTCCCGTCGGCTCGCCGCGTTGACGTCGGAGTAAAAGCCCAGGCGTTCGAGGTCCGGATCGCCGCCAGCTGCGGCGAGTGACGTGATCGTCGTGCCGTCGTCGGGACCGAGTGCCCTGAAGGTGTCGATGATCTCGTATTTCAGAAGAGGGAAGCATCCGCGCCGGGGAGTCTGCCGGCCGACGACCCCTCCGACCGCCGCATCGCGCAGTGGCGCGGTGAGTTCGTCGAGCCAGTGCTGTGTTGCAGGGATGGCATCCTGAGTCAGGAAGGCAACGATGCGTCCGCGCGCCATTCGCGCCCCGAGGTTGCGGGTACGGCCATGGCCGAAATCACTGTTCGGGATCTCGTGCAGCAGGACCGCAGGGTGGGCGAGCACGATTTCGAGGGTGCGGTCGGTCGACCCGGAATCGATGACAAGGATCTCAACCTCGCCGTCGAAATCCTGCGCGCCAATCGCCGCAAACACCTCGCCCAAGTACCTGTCGCCGTTGAAGGTCGGGATGATGACCGTCACTGCGATCGAGCTCATGACGCTGCCCGGTTCACCATCGCGTGGGCGGCGCGCTCAAGGTAGTCCCAGAGCATGGACTCCTGCAGGGGCGGCAGCTCGAGCGTGTCGACGGCGGCGCGCATGTGTGCGAGCCAGCGGTCGCGGGCATCAGGGGTGACCGCGAAGGGCACGTGCCGCATCCGGAGCCGCGGGTGACCGCGTTGTTCGCTGTAGGTTCCCGGCCCGCCCCAGTACTGCTCCAGGAAGCCGGCGAGCCGCTGGATGGCGGCCTCGAGATCCTCGTCCGGGTACATCGGGCGCAGCACCTCGTCGTCGGCGACGCCGACGTAGAACGCGCGCACCAGCCGCTCAAACGTGGGCCGACCGCCGACCGCCTCCCAGAAGCTGGCGCCGACCGGCTCGCCGCCGGCGCCCATACGCAGGGTGAGGTCGCTCACTCGGGGACCGAGTCTGGCTTGGCGGAGATTTTGTCGATCTGTGCGGACACTGGCGCGGTCTTCGGCGGGCGCGCGCCCTTTACCGACGATGCCCCTTCGTAGCCGGTGAGCACTATCGAGTTAAGCGCGGGCAGCTTGACGCCCATTGCGTCGAGCGCGTCCTTCAACCGGGCGCGGAGCTCCCGAGCCACGTCGTCCTTCGATCCCGACCGGGTTTTTGCGACGAGGCGGACCACGATCGCCTGGGCGGAAATCGACTCGATACCCCAGATCTCGGGCTTTTCGAGGATCATTCGCTTCCATTTCGGATCCTGTTGCAGCGCCACGGCGGTCGCGAGCATCGTCGCCTGCACCGCATCGATGTCTACTTCGTACGGCACGGCGAGATCGATGATCACGCGAGCCCAGCCCTGGGACATGTTGCCCACCCGAAGGATCTCGCCGTTGCGCACGTACCAGAGCGTCCCGTTGACGTCGCGGATCTGTGTGATCCGGATGCCGACCGCCTCCACGACGCCGGTCGCCGGGCCGAGGTCTACGACATCGCCGACGCCGAGCTGATCCTCACCAACCATGGCGAGGCCGTTGAGCACGTCTTTGACGATGTTCTGCGCGCCGAAGCCGAGGCCGGCGCCGAGCGCTGCCGTGATCAGAGCGAATGCGCCGGTCGCCAGCGGGAAGAGGATTGCGATGATCAGAATGGACGTCACGATGACGATGACGGTCGTAACCGCGCTGCCCAGCACGCCACCGAGCGCCCGCGTGCGCTGCACGATTCGCACCGTCGTCACCGGTGAAGCGGCGTCCAAGGCCATGGTGTCGGCGACGTTCTGCTTCTTCTTGACCCCACTGACGATCCGGCTGACCACGCGGCGAATGACAAACTGCAGCATGAACCGGATGGCGACCGCCGCCACGACCACAATCAGGACCTGGATCAGCACCTTCCACGGCCCTCCAAGGAAGGCGTTCAGGCTCGTCAGAAATGCCGGGAGATCCACTGTTCGAGCCTAGTCACCGCGTGCCCGCTCTGAATGACCGTTGCTCACAGCCCGACGGAACTGCTCGACGAAGACCGATCCCGGATCGGCCCAGGTGGTCTCGGCCATCGACTGCGCGATCCGGGCCGAATGCTCCGCCTGGTCAGGGCGGTCCAGCACGTCGATTATCCGAAGGGCAATCGCGGCCGGAGCAGTCGGGACCCACTCGAAATCCTCGGTGTCGAAGAAGCCGTGGGTGTTGCCACCCTCGTTGACAACAGGAACGACGCCGCTTGCCATGACCTCAAGCGGAAGCAGAGACATGTTGGTGAGCGAGAGGATCAGTCCTGCCGCGCAGCGGTTATAGATCTCGTTCAGCTGCGAGATGTCTACGGCGGCGTGGTTGACGTAGGGGAAGGGCACGTCGTAACTGGACATGTCCCACCCCACGAGGTTGATCGTCACCTCGGGTCGCTGGCGGTGCAATTCGCGCAGCGCGAGCAGCCCGAATTCGGTCGCCCGCCGCGGAGTAGGGGGTCGAGCGTAGAACAAGACTTCCGTGCGCCGCGCGGTGTTTGTGCGATGGTAAGTCGTCACATCCACGGAGTAGTCGTAGTGGTCAGCCGACATTCCGTAGTCGTCCCGCACCTTGCGGGCCAGCCAGGGTCCAGCCGAGAAGCCGTGAAGGCCGAGCCGGTATGAGTTCTCGGCAAGGACGTAGTCGCTCCCGGCCGGGAAGAAGGCGGGCTCGAAGTCCTGGATGAAGTAGAAGCGTTTTGCCCTGCCTCCATAGCGGCAGGCGGC
>JAYTXO010000167.1:0-2942 GCA_043742905.1 Microbacteriaceae bacterium
GGGTTCTGCACAAGTACGAACTCCACCTCGACGCCGCGAATGGTGCTGATCTCGCCGCGGGCAAAGACGGGCGCCAGCGTCCCGATGGTCTGGGCCGCAAGATCGGGATCGAAGTCGGCGCCGAGCAGGGTGCGCGCGGCGGCGAGAGCAGCCGCGGCATCCACGGCATAGTGCACGCCCTTTGCGGGCAAGTTGAGGGTGAGCGCTGACGGGCCCACCTCGATCGTGGCCGTGCGGCCGGAGGCCGCGACCACGCGGGTGCCCTCGTGAAGCCGGGATGCCACGGTCCGCGTGTAGCCGAGACCCCGTGGCTGCGCGGCAAGCACCGCGCCGGTCACCCCGAAATGTTCTACCGTCACGGACGCCGGAAGACCATGCACAAGTTGCTCAAGCATCGCGTCGTCACCGTTCGTCACGACGGTCTCGCTCGCTCGGGCCGCGATCGTCGCGAGGAACGCGAGAACCCTCTCCGAGTCGAAAAAACGGTCGATCTGATCAGTCATGACGTTGGTCAGGAGCACGAGCCGAGGCGAGAGCTTCGGGGCAATCCTGGCTCCGTGACCCTCATCCATTTCCAGCACAGCGATGTCGGCGTCGATCGTTGCGGTCAATCCGACTCGTTCGAGTAGCGCGGAACTGAGCCCCTGGGAGATGTTCGCGGTCGACGGATTCGTGAACACCCGACGGCCGTGCGCCTCGAGGAGTGCAACCAACATCTTCGTCGTGGTGGACTTGCCACTCGATCCCGTGACAACTACGAGCCCGTCACGAAAACCACCGAGCACCGTGGGCAGAAAGCCCGGCGCTAGTCGATTGACCACAAGCCCGGGTACGGCCGAGCCACCATCCGGGTTACGCAGTCGTGCCGCTACGCGCACCGCACGCCCGAGCAGCACCGCAGGAACGTAGCGCAGGGTCACCGCATCCCCCGATTTACTCGAGGTAGTCGCGCAGCGACTGCGAGCGGGAAGGGTGACGCAACTTGGCCATGGTTTTTGACTCGATTTGGCGGATACGCTCACGCGTCACGCCGAAGGTGTCGCCGATCTGGTCGAGCGTCTTCGGCATGCCGTCTCCCAGCCCGAACCGCATCCGGATTACACCGGCCTCACGCTCGGACAGCGAGTCGAGGAGGCTCTCGAGCTGCTTCTGCAGCATGGTGAAGCCGACGGCATCCGCCGGAACGACGGCCTCGGTGTCTTCGATCAGGTCGCCGAACTCGCTGTCGCCGTCCTCGCCGAGTGGGGTGTGCAGCGAGATCGGCTCGCGGCCGTATTTCTGCACCTCGATGACCTTCTCAGGCGTCATGTCGAGCTCCCGCGAGAGCTCCTCGGGCGTTGGCTCGCGGCCCAGGTCCTGCAGCATCTGACGCTGCACGCGGGCGAGTTTGTTGATGACCTCGACCATATGTACTGGGATGCGGATGGTGCGGGCCTGGTCAGCCATTGCCCGGGTGATCGCCTGACGAATCCACCAGGTGGCGTATGTCGAAAACTTGAAACCCTTGGTGTAATCGAATTTTTCGACTGCACGGATGAGGCCCAGGTTGCCCTCTTGGATAAGGTCGAGAAACTGCATGCCGCGACCGGTGTAGCGCTTCGCGAGACTTACCACGAGTCGGAGGTTGGCGCCGAGCAGGTGACTCTTCGCGCGCTGGCCGTCGCGGGCTACCCACGACAACTCCCGGCCGAGCTGCGAACGCTTCTCGGCATCCGTCATGTGCGAGAGCTTCTCTTCGGCGAACAGGCCAGCTTCGATGCGCATGGCCAGCTCGACCTCTTCGGCCGCGTTCAGAAGCGCGACCTTGCCGATCTGCTTCAGGTAGTCCTTGACCGGGTCGGCGGTGGCTCCGGTGATCGCGGCGGAGTACACCGGGACTTCGTCTTCGTCGTCGGTCATCGACAGGCGCAGTGCGCCGGTAGGGAGCCGCTCGTCGGTGCCGGTCGACTTGGTGTCGTCGTCGTCATCGTCGTCGCTGTCCGAGGCCTCGTCGTCGGCCTGCGCGACCTCGACTACACCTTCCTTGACATCGGCCGCAGTCTCAGTCTCGTCTACGTCGTCGAGCTCCTCTTCGTCCTCGTCGCCGTCGGAGGCCTTCGCCTTCGACGCTTTCGCGGTGTATGCGTTGGCGGCGGCCACCTTGACCGAAGGCTTCTTGACCGGAGACTTTGTGGCCGGAGGCTTTGTGGCCGCAACCTTGACAGCGGTGTTGGACGCTGCCTTGGCGGCGGGCGCGGCCTTGGCGGGCACTGTCATTTTGGAAGCGGGCTTCGCGGTGGTGTGCTTCGGCGCGAGCTCGTCGTCGATGACGGACTCGGTCGCCTTGGTGGTTCGGGTGGCCATGCTGACCCCTTCCAAGTGGATTTGGGCAGAACTAAGACCCATGTCAAGTCCCTCGCGATTGAGCGTCTAAACGCCCAACCAAGACCGGGAAACAACAGGGTCATCTCCCCTCATCATCGCACAACTTGTACGCGGTCACTTCCGCGCTGCCCGAGCGGCCGAATCAGTCGTGCTTTCCCGGCCGCGAAGTACGTCGCGATCTGATGAGCGCAACCCAAAACGGGGCGATCTCTATTCCCTCTTCCTCGAACATGCGGCGCCGAGTGCGCCGCCGTGCGCGCATCATTCCGATCACCCCGACAGCCACGACGAGAAAGGGGACCAGAAACGCAACGCGGAACGAGTCGAAGGCGTACAACTCGGATGCCGCCCCCGACGCCACGCGCGCCGCGTCGATCGCGTCCAGCACGAAGCCGATCGCCAGCATGCTCACGAAGCCGCCAGTGAACCCGCCGACGTTGACGATTCCGGATGCCGAGCCGAGCGCGTGGCTTGGATTGAAGGTGCGGGCCATGTCGAATCCGATCAGCGATCCCGGGCCCCCGGTACCGATGGTGATGAACAGTGCAACGACGAGCGCGAGAGGCGGTTGGCCGGGC
>JAYTXO010000168.1:0-5815 GCA_043742905.1 Microbacteriaceae bacterium
CACGATGCCTCCACTTGTATTCTGCAAACGACTGTTCTGCGAACGATCTCGGGCAGCACGTTACGCGCTGGCAACCCCAGACGCTTTCCAGCCTAGGCAGGCCCAGGAAAGGGTCAGAATCCTTTGATCATTCCGACGAAAGCCGCTCGGTGGGCTGCTCCGGGCTTTGTTCGGCTTCCACAAAGGCATCAGCGATGACCTGTGCGGTTGCGTCAAGCTGCCACGGGCGGGCTCCGAGCGCGGCGAGCGCGGCGGCAACGCTAGCGACATCGGCCGGTTCCGGCGGAGTCCACGAGACCCGGCGCAGCAACTCGGGAGTGAGGAGGTTTTCCATCGGGATCTCCATCGCCGCCGAGACGCCGCTGACCGCACTCCGGGCCCGCTTCAGACGGCCGTCGGCCGCGGGGTTTTTCTCGGCCCAGACTCGCGGTGGCGGCAGGGTGTCGTTCGGCGCCCTCACCTGGGGCAGCTCAGGCTCGGCCAATCCGGCCTGGATGGCGTCGAACCACCGATCGATTTGGCTCCGGCTGGCACGCCCGGTGAACTCCTTGATGGCGGCGAGGTCCCTCTTGGTGGCTGGCAGGATTCGCGCGGCTGCGAGCAGAGACCGGTCCGGCATCAGACGCCCCGGTGCGGTGTCGATCTCGCGGGCATAGTCATCGCGCGCGATCCAGAGTGCCCGGGCCACCGCCATGTTGCGCGCCTGCCGGAGTCCGTGGATTCCCGAAAGCCGACGCCACGGCTCCTCCCGCACCGGCGTCGTACGGGCCAGCACCGCGGAAAACTCCTGCTGCGCGAGCTCGGTCTTGCCCGTGGCATCTAGGATCTCGCCGATCTTGTCGCGCAGTTCGGGCAGCAGCTCGACATCGAGGGCGGCATAGACCAGCCAGGCCTGAGGTAGTGGACGTGTCGACCAGTCAGCAGCGGAGTGTTCTTTCGCGAGATGGATGCCGAGCAACTGTTCGACAACAGGTCCGAGCCCCACGCGTGGCAAGCCCGCCAGCCGTGCGCCAAGTTCGGTGTCGAAGATACGGTCCGGATCGAGGCCCACCTCGCGCAGGCAGGCCAGGTCTTGGCTTGCGGCGTGCAGGATCCACTCCGCGTCAGCCATGACGTCAGCGAGTTCTGAGAGGTCGCCGATGGCTGGCGGATCGAACAGGAAGGAGCCCGAGCCACGGCGGAAGATCTGGATCAGGTAAGCGCGCTGCGAGTAGCGGAAGCCGGAGGCGCGCTCGGCATCGACCGCGAAGGGGCCTTCGCCCTCGGCGAGGCGGTCAACAGCGAAAAGGAACTCTTCGCGAGTCGCGATCACATGCAGCGGCGCATGGGGCTCGGGCTCACGGAGCTGTTCGGCCTCGACGGCCTCTGCCAGAGGCTGACCTGGAACGGATTCTGCGGCTGGCGGCTCCTCGCCAGGAAGGTGCGAGAACAGCGGGTTGAGTCTGTCAGTCACGCGACGCCCGAAGGTCAGGGAGCAGGCTCACAGCGTCGGCGGTCGGCGGGAGCCCGGCGAGCTGACAGACCAGATCGGTCCAGCCCTCCACGTGACTCGTGACGTCGAAGTCGGCCGGAGTCCAGGACGCTCGGATCTCGAGTTGTGCGCCGTCGCTCTGGCCGGAAAGTTCGCCGAACCCCGTCGACAACACCTTGGTCGCGGTGCCTGAGGCCGAGTGGTAATCGGCTTTATGCAAATCGAGCGCGTCGATCAGCCATGACCAAGCCACCTCGGCCACGAAGGGATCGAGCCCGATGTCCGTCTCCAGCGGCGCCTGCGCGAAGCAGACGACTCGAAACTCCCCTCCCCAGGCTTCGGGCTGCTCCGGGTCGTAGAGCAGCACGAAGCGGCCAGTGCCGAGAACGGAATCCAGCCCGTGACGCTGAGGTCTGACGTCTCCGGCGAGCGCGATGGAGTACGGAGCCAAGCCGTTGGGCGCCGGAATCTCGGCGAGCTCAAGCTCCGGTCGCGCGGTGGCACGACGCACCGACTCGACGGCCCGGGCGAACGGGGCCGGCATCGAGGATCCTGATGCGCTTTCGGACACGTGTGCAGACTATGGTTTGCGGTGAACGAGCGTCGCGTGCCACGCCGCTTCGGTGTCGGTGAAGCCAACGGGCCAGCTGGGGGAGGAGCGGAGACTGTGAGACGCTCCACACGGCGGATGCTCGTGGGGTCCGCGATTGGAGCGCTCTCGCTGGCTGCTGCGGTGGTGGCCGCAGCGGGGGCGATCAGCGTGATCGTCGCGCGCACGGTGATCATCCCGCCCTCACGTCGACGGGATGACATCCAAATTCTCTCGCTCGATCTGGCCGCCTCAACGGTCGTGCTCTCCTCCACTACGGATTCGCGCCTCCCGGGGGAGTACAGCTTCTGGTTCTCGGGCGACACCGGTCACGTGCGTGTCGGCGACATCATCGATCAGGATGCTCGCACCGTCACTCGCTCGATCGAAGCGCCCGACTTCGGCGACCTTGAGCACGCGCGCCGCGGCCGATTCAATGGCTGGTTCTACCTCAGCCCGACGGACCTCGGTGTGGCATTCGAGGAAGTCCAGATCGCGACGCCGCTCGGCGACGCACCGGCCTGGCTGGTCCCCGCCGCAAACCCGAAGACCGCCCGCTGGATGATCGGCGTGCACGGTCGCGGCGTGCGACGCCAGGAGGCCCTGCGAGGCATCATTCCCTTCCGTGCCGCCGGCTTTGCTTCGCTGATCGTCAGCTATCGCAACGACGGCGACGCCCCACGCAGCGACGACTACCGCTATGCACTCGGTGACCGCGAGTGGCTCGATATCGAAGCGTCAATGCGGTACGCAATCGCCCAGGGCGCCGAAGAACTCGTGCTGATGGGTTGGTCGATGGGCGGAGCGACGGTGCTGCAGGCGCTGACGCGGTCGACGCTCGCAGATCGCGTGATCGGGGTGGTGCTCGAGTCTCCGGTGGTCGATTGGATCTCGACCCTAAATTTCCAGGTCGAACTGCGCAAACTGCCCACCGCGATCCGGATCGGGGTGATCACACTCTTCAAGCACGAGTGGGGAGGGATCTTCACCGGCCTTGCCGAGCCGCTCGATCTCGAACGGATGGACTTCGTCAGCCGTGCGCAGGAACTGAAACTGCCGGTACTGATCCTGCACAGCGATGACGACGGTTTTGTTCCATCGACCGCGTCCCGCGCGCTGGCGATTGCCCGTCCCGACATCGTCAGCTACGAGGAGTTCGAGGTGGCCAGACACACCAAGCTCTGGAACTACGATCGCGAGAAGTGGGAGGGGGCGATCAGCCGCTGGATCGCGGCACTGCCGCCCGAGCGAAAGGCCTAAGCCGGCTCGGCGACCTTGTCCCGAAGCTGTCGCTGGATGCGCCCGAGCAGCGCCATCATCCCGCGGATGCGCAGCGGGCTGACGGCCTCGGTGAGACCGATCTCGAGCGGGTAGTCCTGAGGGACTCCGAGCACCGCGTCCACATCCAAACCGGCGAGACCCTGCACGAGGATCGACGCAAAGCCACGCGTAGTGGGCGACTCCCGCGGCGCGGTGACAAATACGTGCACGACACGTGTGTCATCCACCTCGACGAAAAGGAACACCGGCGACTGGCACTCGACGACCCTTTCCAGCAGGTCCGGGTGGTCGACATAGCGCGCCGGGAGGGCGGGCAGCTCGTTCGAGAACTCCAGCAGCAGTTGGAGTCGCTCGCGCTGCTCCAGCGCCAGGAAGTCGTCGCGGATCTGCTCAAGCGCCGCGGGCAGGGGAAGTTCGGTTTGACTCACCTGACTCACCTGATTCAGGGCGCGAGCACGCCTGCGTCGGCGCCCTTGACGATCGGGACGCGCACCGCGCTGCCCCACTCTGTCCACGATCCGTCGTAGTTGCGCACGTTCTCGAATCCGAGCAGGTGGGTCAGCGCGAACCAGGTGTGACTCGAGCGCTCACCGATGCGGCAGTATGCGATGACGTCGTCGCCAGCCGTGAGGCCAGCGCCGTCGAGGTAGATCGCCTCGAGCTCCTGGCGCGATTTGAAGGTACCGTCCTCGGCAACGGCCCTGGCCCACGGCACGTTCTGTGCGGTTGGGATGTGGCCAGCGCGCAGAGCGCCCTCCTCGGGATACGCAGGGGCCGTCGTACGGTCGCCCACGTACTCCTCGGGCGAGCGGACGTCGATCAAGGGGCCGGAGCCGAGGTGCACGAGCACGTCGTCCTTGAAGGCGCGCACCGTCACATCGTCGCGCTCGACCACGGGATAGTCGACCGGCGTCGAGACGGTTGTCTCGGTCGTGTACGCGCGACCCTCGGCCTCCCACTTGGCGCGGCCGCCGTCGAGCAGACGCACGTCGTGGTGGCCGAAGAGCGTGAACACCCACAGCGCGTACGCAGCCCACCAGTTGGTTTTGTCGCCGTAGATGACGACAGTCGTGTCGCGGGCGATGCCCTTGGACCCGAGGAGCTTGGCAAAGCCCGCGCCATCCAGGTAGTCGCGGGTCACCGGGTCGTTGAGATCGGTGTGCCAGTCGATCTTGACCGCGCCCACGATGTGACCCGTTTCGTAAAGCAGCACGTCTTCGTCGGACTCGACGACCACGAGGCCGGGAACGCCCAGGTGTTCCGCGAGCCAGTCGGTGCTGACGAGACGTTCGGGGTGGGCGAACGCGGTGAAGGCGGGGGCGGTATCGAGTTCGACGGTCATGGTCTCTCCTTCAGTAATGCGAGCCGAGCAGTAAGCTTAATGCGTCTTCTCCAGGGTAGACAGTCGACCGCCGTGCCCGCAGATGTGCCGTAAGGAATCGACACGAATCTCCACGTCGTGAGGCCCGATCACTATGCAGCTGCCTGTCCCGTCACTTCTAGAGCGCGCTCCTCAGATGACGGGCGCAGAACTCGCCGAGTCCCTGGTACCGCCGCGTCAGTTCGCGGATGCGACGCTCGACAACTACCGGCCGGATCCCGACTACCCGTCGCAGGCGCGGGCGGTCGCCGCTGTTCGCACCTTCGTCGGTTCGTGGACAAAAGCGCCGAGCGGCGCCCTGTTCTCCCGCCGCAAGGTTGCGGAGGTCAAGCCCGGCCTGTACTTCGACGGGGGGTTCGGCGTCGGTAAGACTCACCTGTTGGCCGCACTGTGGAAGCTCGCGCCCGGCCGCAAGTATTTCGGTACCTTCATCGAGTACACCGCGCTGGTCGGCGCACTGGGCTACGCCCAGAGCCTCAAGCTGCTGACCGGTGCGAGTCTGCTGGCGATTGACGAGTTCGAACTGGATGATCCGGGCGACACGATGATCATGAGCCGGATCCTCGCTGCGCTCACGGAGTCCGGCACCCGCATCGCCGCGACGTCGAACACGCCCCCGAACGCGCTCGGGGAGGGGCGTTTCGCGGCGGCCGACTTTCTGCGCGAGATCCAGGGCCTTGCGAACCGTTTCGAGATTCTGCGCATCGACGGCCTCGATTACCGCCACCGGGAGATCGAGGGACACGCTGTGACGTTCGACGACGCCGACTATGCGGCGGCCGTGACCACCGCGGCCGCGGTCGGCACGGTGACGGCGGATGATTTCGATGCTGTTCTGAAGCACCTCTCGACCGTGCATCCCTCCCGCTACGTCAAGATGGTCGACGGCCTGGACGCGATCGGCCTCCACGGCGTGCACGTGCTGGCAGATCAGTCGGATGCCCTCCGCTTCGTCGCCCTGGTTGACCGTCTTTACGACGCGCAGGTCACGATTCTGTCGAACGGAATCCCGCTGGACTCCGTCTTCGGCGACGAGATGCTGGCCGGCGGCTATCGCAAGAAGTACCTGCGCGCGGTGTCCCGGCTGATCGCA
>JAYTXO010000169.1:0-3438 GCA_043742905.1 Microbacteriaceae bacterium
CCCGGCATGGTGCGGAACAGCCCGACGCCCTGCAGGAGCCAGATCGTGGGGACGACGGCGGGCGGCACGATCAGGCCCGCGAGCACGAAGAAGTTGATGACCGGGTTCAACCTGCTCACTTTGCGGGAGAGGACGTAGCCGACCATTGCCGCGAGCACCACCATGATGGCGACCGATCCCACAGTGAGGATCGCGCTGTTGACGAATGCTCTCCAGACGATACCGCCGTTGTAGTTGGCCACGTCGATGAGGTTCTGGAAGAACTGCCACTGGAGCGGAGCTGAGAACGTGAGGTTCGAGGCATCCGACGGGCTTTTGGCGGCCTGCAGGATGACGAAGATAAACGGAATGATGAAGACGACCGTTGTGACGAGGATCGCGACCACGCCCTTGATGCGGCCGATGGACTGTTCGCGCTTCACAGTTCGACCAACCTTCTGTTGAGGAATATCGTGAGCGGAACCATGATGGCCGTCACGACGACGAAGAGGACCACGTTGCCGGCTGTCGACAGGCCGAAGTAGCCGGCCTGGTACTCCTTATAGATCACCGAAGTGATCACCTCACTGGTGAACCCTGGTCCACCGTTCGTGATCGCCTGCACGAGGTCGAATGATCGGAGGCCGCCGATGAGCGAGAGGATAATCACCGTCGCGGTGGCAGGCCGGGTCAGCGGAACGGTGATGGTACGGAAGATCTTCCACGAACTCGCGCCATCCACCCTCGCTGCCTCGAAATACTCATTAGGAATGGCCACGATTCCCGCCATGAAAATCAGTGTGGCGATTCCGACGCCCTTCCAGACGTCGACGCCCATGATCGTTACGAGCGCGGTGGCCGGATCTGTGAACCAACCCGGCTGCGGCAGGTGGAAGAACCCGAGCACGGCATTGACGACACCATGAAAGGGGTCAAGTAGGGACTTCCACAGGATGCCGACACCGATCGTCGACAGCAGTACGGGGAAGAAGATGATCACGCGGAGGTAGCCACGCGCGAAAATCGGGCCGGTGAGGAGCAGTGCGATGGCGAAGCCGAGTATGACCTTGGCGGCCGAGGTGGCGAATCCGTACTCGAAGGTATGGATGAAGCCGTTCAGCAGCTGAGGATCCTGGAAGAACTCTACGAAGTTGTCGAAGCCGATCGGAGTCGCGGTGAAGAAGTCCCAGCGCGTGAAGGCGAAGTAGAACGATGCGAACGTGGGGACTGCGAAGAAGATGATGTAGAGCGCGACGGCGGGGATGAAGAACCACGATGGATAGAACGACATCATCTTGCTGCGTTTGCGGAGAGATTTGCCTCCGTCCGCGACCTCCGCGGCCGCGACTGCCGGCGCGATATGGGTCGTTGTCGTCATGACGGACTCCTCATTGAGTTGCTGCTTTTGAGTGGAACGGGGCGGGCGAGTGTGTTACCGCCGGCCCCGTTCCACGATGAACGGTCCGTTTGGAGCGGTGTTAGTTCCAGCCCGGCAAATTGAGCTGCTGTGCCTGCTTCTTTACGTCCTGGTCGTAGAGTTCGGCTCCCTGGGCTGCCGTTGAGATACCCGAACCGACCTGAACAGTAATCTGCGAGAGGTTCGGTCCCTTGACGGGCGAAATGAACTCAAGGGCGAGTCCTGTCTTGCCTGCGTCCTGGTACTTCTGCTCGTCGGCGATCAGCGCGGGAGCCGTAGACGGCACCTTGCAGTTCGTCGTCGCGTAGGGTCCGGCGGGCGCGGCTGCGGCATTCTGGATGTCGCAGCCGGCCGAGGAATTCAGGAAGGCGATCAGCTTCTTAGCAGCGGAGAGCTTTCCACCCGTTGCCGTCTTCGGGATGTACGCTCCGCCCGCTTCCCAGACCGTGGCGTGCGAGTTGCCTTTTGCTGTCGGGTTGGCGAAGTAGCCAATGTCGTTGACGTTGGCCGGGTTGCTCTGCGCCAGGTTGCCGATGGTCACGGTGATCATTGGGTACTGCGCCGCTTCGCCGGTAGCAAGGAGCTTGAGCGCGTTCACGTTGGTGAGCGACGCATAATCCTTGTTCATCAGACCAAGCGACTGAACCTCAGCCGTGTCCTGGAAGCCTGCGAGTGCTGGCGGGTTCACGTACTTCGCCTTGTTCGCGGTGTAGTTCGTGGCCCAGTGCGGGTCCTGTGCACTCACGTTTGCGAAGTCGGCGAGGACGAACAGCTGCGCCGTCCAGGTGTCGCCGTACGATCCGAGCACCGGAGTGATGTTGCCCGCTGCCTTGATCTTCTGGCTGTTGCTAATGAAGTCCGCCCAGGTGTCGGGAACCGAAAGGCCGAGTTGGGCGTAGACCTTTTTGTTGTACATCACGCCGCCGTCGAAGGTGCTGCCGAAGGGCGCCCCGTAGAGCACATTTCCTACGCTGACCGTCTGGCGGAAGTCCTTCGTGAGGGTGGAGGCCCATGGTTCGTCCGTGAGGGGCTGCATCGTGCGCTCAGGGTGGAGCGCCTGGAACAGGGATCCCGAGTTGTAGAAGAACACGTCTTCCATAGTTCCCGTGGACAGTTTGGTCTTGATTATGTTGTCCCCGTCGGTGCCAGCGGGTCGAGTATCGACCTTGACTTTGATCTTCGGGTACTTCTTCATGAAGCCATCGGCCAAACCGTTAGCGGTCTTGATGGCAATGGGGTCATTGCCGCCGGCAAGGAACGTGATCTGGCTGGCGTCTCCGCTGGACGAGGTGGTGCCGCTGGCGGTGCACCCCGAGAACGCGAGACCCGCGAGAGCTGTGACTCCCAGCACCGCTAGGGCGCGGGATGCAGTTCGACGAAAAAACATGTATACCTCCTTGTATAAGAGCGCTTCACTCTGCGTTGAAACGATTCATCGCAAGTATCGTTTTATGCGCGCGCTCCCGTCAATCCGACTTGGTCACAATGGTATAACGGTGTCTCAGGGATTTTAACAGCGACAGCGATCCCACGATGCCGGATGTGCCCCACAACTGGACGCATCGCGGCGTGAGCCGCCATCACTCGTCTACCAGCGGGGTTTGCTGCTTAGCCGCGCCGCGGTTGAGCTGATTCTCGAGGAGCACGCAGTCCAGAAATTCCTCCACGACAGATCCTCTTTCAACCCGAGCTCGTCGTGCGGAGGTCGACGGCCCCAGCCTGCCTGGCGGCCGTCCGCGCAGTGACCTCGGTGGGCATCCCGGCGCGTGCGACTCGAAACTCCCGCGGCATGTTCCAGCCGATGACCCCCACCGTGCGATCGTCAATCACGGATGCCGCGACAAATCGGGCATCGTTCGGGTCGCCGACGACCGCTGTGAGGGGCATGTGTGCCGGGAATCGGCCATACGCCTGGATCCTCGTACCGTAAAGCTCCGACCAGAAGAAAGGAACGACGGCCGACGATTTCTGCCCGGTCACTATCAGTCGTGCCACGGACCGCGCCTCTTCGATCGCCCCAAGGTAGTGTTCGGCGCGGACGA
>JAYTXO010000170.1:0-4359 GCA_043742905.1 Microbacteriaceae bacterium
ACGTATCCCATCTGAAGGCCGACGATGCACGGCACGTTGTTGCCGGCGAGCACGGTGGGAAGCTTGGTCCAGTAGTCGGGCCACGCCGCTGTCTTCAGCTTGACAGTGATGTTCGGGTCTTTCTGGTGAACCAGGTCGGCTACATGCTGCCACGCACCCGTCTCCGCGTCCGACCCCGCCCACATGGTTCAGTCGAGAGTGACCTTGCCGTTGGATGGAGTTGTCCCGCCGGACGAGCATCCGGCGGTGGCGACGAGCACCCCCATCGCAAGCAGACCGAGAGCGATTGACCTTTTCTTCATTCTTCCTCCTCATTGAGGCAGATCTTCGGATGCCGAAGCTCTACGGGTGCTGGGTACATCTTCACCCAAAACAGGAAATGGATAAGATGATTACGCCACTATGAGATCGTTTTCTTGCCTTGTCAAGGCTTTTTGGCCCAAATCGGTAGGGCATTCATATGATCTATGCCATAAAGTTACATTCGGAAGGTGTGTCTCGTCGTACGCCGGCGCCGACCGCATGAAATTGACTATCAATAGGAGATCGCAATGGCCGCGACCGAATCCGAATCACGCAAGGAAATCCTCGAGGAGGTCGCCGAAACCAACGCGACTGGACTCTTCTCAGCTGACTGGGACTCCCTCACCAGCGTCGGTATCCCAGAGTGGTATCGGGAAGGGAAATTCGGGATCTTCATTCACTGGGGCGTCTACTCCGTCCCGGCTTTCGAGAACGAGTGGTACCCGCGCAACATGTACCTGGAAGGGTCCGACGCCTACAACCATCATGTTGCGACCTACGGGCCGCACAAGGATTTCGGTTACAAGGACTTCATCCCGCAACTGACTGCTGACAAGTTCGACGCCGACGAATGGGCCTCCCTGTTTCGCCGAGCCGGCGCCAAGTTTGTCGTCCCCGTCGCCGAGCACCACGACGGGTTCGCCATGTATGACACGGCACTCAGCCGTTGGAAGGCGACGGAGATGGGTCCGAAGCGCGATGTGCTCGGCGAGTTGGCCGAGGCGATCCGCAAGCAGGCGATGACGTTCGGGCTTTCGTCCCACCGCGCGGAGCACTGGTTCTTCTTTAATGGCGGGGCAAAGTTCGACTCGGGTGTGCTCGATCCCGAATCCATGGACTTCTATGGCCCCGCTCAGCGCCAGGAGTTGCAGCCGACCCAGGCCTACCTCGAGGACTGGCTGGCGCGTACGGCAGAGCTCGTCGACAAGTACCGGCCCGAGCTCGTGTGGTTCGACTGGTGGATCGAGGAGCCGTCGTTCGCCCCCTACCTGCGTGAGTTCGCGGCATACTTCTACAACAAGGGAGTGGCCTGGAACCGCGAGGTCGCGATCAACCACAAGTACGAGTCATTCCCGGCCGGAACCGCGGTGTTCGACGTCGAGCGCGGACAGTTGAGCGACATCCGACCGGATTTCTGGCAGACGGACACGTCGGTCTCCAAGAACTCGTGGAGCTACGTCGTGCCACAGGACTACCGATCTGGGCTCGGCCTGGTCGCCGACCTCGTCGACATCGTTTCCAAGAATGGTGCCCTGCTGCTCAACATCGGCCCCAAGGCCGATGGCACCATTCCGCAACCGGAGATCGATCTGCTCGAGCAGATCGGTGCGTGGCTGAACGTCAACGGCGAGGCAATCTATGGGACCACCCCGTGGAAGATCTCCGGAGAAGGACCGACCACCGTGGCGGAGGGTGCTTTCACGGACACCGACCGCGCCGACTTCACACCGCTGGACATTCGTTTCACGGCAGCGCGGGGAGACCTCTACGCGACCGTCCTCGCCCCGACCGACGACGCGGTGCTGATCAAGTCTCTCGCAGCTGGGTCGGGCGCCTACCCCGACCAAGTTGCTTCAGTTCACCTTCTGGGAACGGGACCGGCGGCCTTCAGCCAGAACGCTGACGGGCTGAGAATCACGGTGCCAAGCGGGGCTCCTCAGGGCACCCTGCACTCGTTCAGGATCGTTGCGTCACCTCGTCCAGAGGTCGTGCGTCACCCGTCTCTGGGTCAGGACTGAGGTGGTTCGCAGTGGGGTCGCCGGCTCAAGCGACCCCACTGCGCTGGGATGAACTAACGGAGCGAAAAAGTAATGACGCTGGGGCCGGCGACCGAAGGTTCAGGGATAGTGACGTGCACCCCACCGTTGACGACCTTCGCCGTCACCGTCACTGATCCTGTGCCCACAACCGTCACCGATGACAGGTCGACCGCCCCCGGTGCAACCTTCAGCACCACCGGTCCCACCGCGTCGACAATGGCGTTGACCTGGCCGCCAGTTCTGGTCCAGCGCACCCACGGCTCGTCGGAGGGCGACACGACGTCGGGGTCGGCGATGCGGGAACCGAATATCGCGTCCCCGTTGATCTCGTTCCAATCGGCCAGTCCGTTGAGCGTCCGCCGCTGAATATCGGGAAGCGTGCCATCGGCCTTCGGCCCCACATTGAGCAAGAAGTTCCCTCCGCGTGAGACAACGTCGACGAAATGCTTCACGACGCCGGGGCCATCAAGATAGACCGATTCGTCTTCGAGCTGGTTGTAGCCGAAGGAGAATCCAACGCCCCGACAATTCTCCCAGACCGCCGCCTGCTCTAATTCGAGCCCCTGCTGGTACTCGCTCGTGACGAAGTCCCAGTGCGTGATTCCCCATCGATCGTTGACAAGGCCGTCGGGCACCTCCTCGTAGTAGTGGTCGAACATCTTCACGAGACTGAAGGGTCCATCAGGCTTGCCGGCGTCTGGCCAATTGATGTCACCCCACAACACCTCCGGCTGATACCGATCGATGAGATCGATGACCTGGTCGTAGGCGTACTTCGCGTACCCAGGATCGGAGGGCCGGGTCAGGCCGCCGCCTGCCCCCACGTCATCGATGGCCGGCAGGGTGGAGCGCGACCAGTCGAGTCCACCCGAATAGTAGGCACCAAACCGGACGCCCTGCTTGCGCGCGGCGGTTGCCCAGGCCTCGACAATGTCCGTCTTCGGGCCGCGGACGACGGTGTTGAGGGAGGGATTCCCGGGTGCCTCCCACAGGGTCACGCCGTCATGGTGTTTCGTGACGGGCACCAGATAGCGGGCTCCAGCACGCTTGAACAGGCGGACGAGTTCGTCCGGATCGAACTTCGATGCGTCCCAGGCGTCGAGGAAGTCGTAGTAGTCGGCTCCCCCGAAGACGGTGTGCTGGTGCTCGAGAGCTGGGCTGCCGTCAATGCGGATCGTGTTGGCGTACCACTCCGCGTAGGGATTGTGGGCGAACCATTCCTTCGGGTCGATCGTGCCGAGTTCGCCCGTGGGTTCTGCCCACGCCGGGACCGAGTATGGCCCCCAGTGCACAAAGATGCCGAGCTTCGCGTCCCGATACCATTCGGGCGCGTCGTGCTCGAACCGCCGGTAGATTTCCGGACGTTCCGCGTCGAGAGGTGAGGCAGCCATGGTGTTCTCTCTTTCAACTGAGCGTGGACGAGAGCGCCGAGAACCGGCGCGGGTTCCTGGCCAGTGCGGCAACACCGGCAAGTGTGAGCGCGAGAGGCACGAGCATGAGCACGGTGACAGTTGCGAATCCCGCTCGGGCCCCGAATGCGTCAACGATGACTCCGCCGAAGAACGAGCCCCCGGCCATGCCTGCGACAACGGCCGACGACATCCACGCGAGCGCCTCCGTCACGACATCGTCGCCGGCGAGGGAACGGATCAACCTGTTGGTCGCGATGATGAACGGTGACGCGGCCGTGCCAGCGATCGGACCGAGAATCATGATCCAGAGCGTGTTCGGCGCGAACGCGAGCGGAAGCCAGGTGACGGCCAGGTATGCGCAGACAACAACGACAAGGCGGTAGTGAGACCATCGCTCGCGCAAGACTCCGAAGACGACGCCGCCGATGAGGCTGCCCACGGAGAACACTCCGAGGATGAACCCGGCCAACTGCGGCACCCCGTCCTCCTTCGTGATGGCGATCGCGCTGAGGTCGTTGACGCCGAAGGACAGGCCGACGGCGAGTCCGGACAGCAGAACGACCATGACCGTCACAGACCGGAAGGGATTGAAGTGTTGCCGGTGGCTTTCAGCATGCTGCGGAGGGGTGTCGGTCGCACGTTGGGCCGCCAGCAGCAACGCGCCTGTCAGCCCCGTCGCCGCCGCGACGATCAGGCCGATCGAAGGATTGACCCCCACCGAGAGAATGGCAGCGATCGCCGGTCCAACGATCCACACGCAGTCATCAAGCATCGACTCCAGCGCGAAGGCGGTCCGCAAGGGCTGGCTTTCGCCGAAGATGTGCGACCAGCGGGCGCGGGTGAACGAACCGATGGACGCCTGCGAACCTCCCGCTACGGCCGCC
>JAYTXO010000171.1:0-6980 GCA_043742905.1 Microbacteriaceae bacterium
GATGGGGTCGACGATCTTGTCGTAGATCTTCGACATGATCGCCTTGTTGTTGTCAGCATTGGCGACTGAGGGGTTGAGCGCCGCGTCCAGCGCCAAGCGCAGCGTCGCCGTCTTGGAGAACGCGGTCTGGATGCCACTCCCGACGACGCCGAAGACGACCGAGAAGATCACGGCAACGCCGAGCGTTCCACCTACCTGACGGAAGAAGGTCGACGAGGAGGTCGCCACACCGATGTCGCGCGGTCCGACCGCGTTTTGGCTGGCGATGGTCAGGGTCTGCATCATCTGGCCGAGGCCGAGGCCCACGAGAAGCATGGCGCCGGCGAGCACCCAGTAGTTCGTGTCGGCCTTGAGCGTCGTGAAGACGAGGAAGCCGAGCGACATCAGGCCCGTGCCCAGGATTGGAAAGATCTTGTAGCGGCCCGTGCGCGAGATGAGCTGGCCGCTGACGATCGAGGCGATCATCAGGCCGAGGATCATCGGTAGCAACTGGAATCCACTCTCGGTGGGGGTTGAGCCCTTCACGAGTTGCAGGTAGAGCGGCACGGTCGAGATCGCGCCGAACATGCCGAATCCGACCAGCACGCCGAGGACGGTGGCCATCGAGAACGTCGCGCTCTTGAACAGCTTGAGCGGGATCAGCGCGTCGTCACCCATGAGGCGCTCGGTGATGATGAACGCGACGATTCCGACGGCACCGAGGATGTAACAGGCGACCGCGCCGCCTGAGTTCCATCCCCATTCGCGGCCCTTTTCGGCGACTAGCAGCAGCGGGGCCACGGCCAGGATGACCGTGGCAGCACCCCACCAGTCGATGCGCACGCCGCGGTTGACGCTGCGCGGTGGCAGGTGCAGGAAGCGCAGAACGACGGCGAGCGCGACGATGCCGATCGGGATGTTGATCAGGAAGACCCAACGCCATCCGGTGATGAACAACACCTCAGGAGCCCCGGCGAACAGGCCGCCGATCAGCGGGCCGATGACGCTCGAGATACCGAACACCGCGAGAAAGTAGCCCTGGTACTTGGCGCGCTCGCGCGGCGCAAGCATGTCGCCCATGATCGCGAGCGGGAGGGCCATCAGACCGCCGGCGCCGAGACCCTGAATCGCGCGGAAACCGGCGAGCTCGAGGATCGACGTCGAGAAGCCCGACGCGATCGATCCGACCAGGAAGATGACGATCGCGATGATGAACAGTGGACGACGCCCGAAGATGTCGCTCAACTTGCCGTAGATCGGGGTCGCAATCGTCGACACGATCAGGTAAGCGGTAGTGACCCATGCCTGCTGGCTAAGACCGTCGAGATCGTCGGCGATGGTGCGGATCGAGGTGCCGACCACGGTCTGATCGAGGGCGGAGAGGAACATCCCGGCCATCAGGCCGAAGATGACGAACAGAATCTGGCGGTGGGTCATCTCGACCGTCACCGCGGGACGAGAGGTGGACGCGGGTGCTGTGGCGTCGGACATAGTTCCTCGTTCTCGAGTGGGAAGTCGCGAGAATGGCCATCGGGGGGTCGCAATTTCCCGCGACACAATCACCGATGGCCAAAAAGTTGCGTAGACTGCAAAGTTACACCCTCGGCATGCATTGCCGCAACTTGGGTGATCCTATGCTGAAGAGGTGCCAAGACGACTTCGGATTGCCCTGATCGCCGCTGCCGCGCTGGCCGCGGCGCTGGTCATCGTTATCGCGCTGATAGTGCTCGCACCTCGCCCCGCGGCGACCCTGTCCGGCGCCTCGAACACGACCACACCCCTACCCACACCCACACCCACACTGAGCGCCACGCAAACGCCGCCGCCGCCGACTCCCGCCTTCAACAAGACGCAACTGTCGACAAGCGACGCCTCGAGCCTGTGGGTCGTCGTCAACAAGACGCATCCGCTCAATCCCGCCGAATACGCGCCGCCGCTGGCTGCCCTCAATCTCCCCGGCGCGAAGGGGCAGATGCGTCCTGAGGCGGCTTCCGCCCTGCAGCAAGCCTTTGCCGACTACCAGTCCCAAACTGGCGCTCAGCTTTCGGTCGTCAGTCCGTACCGCAGCTACTCCACGCAGGTCTCCGTCTACAACGGCTGGGTATCGCGGCTTGGCAAGGCCCAGGCCGATCGGCAAAGCGCCAGGCCGGCCTACAGTGAGCATCAAACCGGCCTCGCAGTGGACATCAACACGGCAGTGAGCCAGAGTTTCGGGGCGACCCCCGCCGGCATCTGGCTCGCCACGAACATGTACAAGTACGGGTTCATTCTGCGCTACCCCGACGGGCTCGAGCCGATCACGGGGTATGAGTACGAGCCGTGGCACTTCCGCTTCGTCGGCGTTGCCCTGGCGACTGAAATGCACGGCACCGGCATCCAGACGCTCGAGCAGTTCTTCGGGTTGCCGGACGCGCCGGGCTACCCGCAGTAGCCCAACGGGGCCAGCGCGTTGAGGCGCGCAGTCGCCGCCCGGCGAGCTAACCGAGCGTCGTCTTGAGGGTGCCGTTGATCCAGCGCGTGGCCTCCTCGGCGCCGGCACTCGTCGCACCCATTCCCCAGAAGCCGTGGATCATCCCGGGGAACTGCCGGTGCTCGACGCGCACTCCGGCCGCGGTGAGCGCCGCGGCATACGCGTCCCCTTCGTCGCGTAGCGGATCGAACTCGGCCGTGGCGACAACGGCAGGCGGCAGTCCCGCGAGGCTCACCGCTTGCAGGGGCGCGACGCGTGGATCCGCGGCCAGATCAGCGACGCGCGGGTCGTCGAGCTCGACACCGAGGTAACGCGCGAAGAACCACTCCATGTCCGCCCGGGTCAGGAAGTAGCCGTCGGCGTTCTCGGTCATCGAGGCGTAGGTGCCGCCGGGATCGGTGGTCGGGTATGCCAGCAACTGCGCCGCGAGCACGATACCGTCGGCCGTCGCGAGCTGGGCGGCCACCGCCGCGAGGTTCGCGCCGGCGCTGTCCCCGGCGACCGCCACCCGCGTGGGGTCGTTGCCGTAGTCGCCCAGGTGTCCGACGACCCATCGGAGCGCGGCATCCGCGTCGTCGACGCCAGCCGGGAACGGATGCTCGGGCGCGAGCCGGTAGTCGACACTGACGACCACCGCGCCCACGTCGTTACAGAGGCGCCGGGCGATCGAGTCGTGGGTGTCGAGGTCGCCGACTACGAACCCGCCGCCGTGGAAGAAGACGATCGTCGGCACCGGGAGGGCGGCGTCAGGCGTGTAGACCCGGATCGGGATCGAACCCGCGATCGTGTCAGACCGCACAGCGGCGACGGCGGGCTCGTGCGACGGCTCGCCTGTTCCCCCGAACGAGATCGAGCGGACCACCGCGCGCGCCGTGCTGACGTCGCTGGCCGAAACCGGGGGAGCCCCCGACGCGGCCATCTGCTCCAGGGTTGCGGCGATTCCGGGATCGAGCGGCATTGCTTCTCCTTCAGATAACGAGCGACGCCGGGGACCGGGCATCGGCGCTGGGGGTACGGTCTTCGCTCTAGGATCCGCCGCGCAGCGCTGAATCGACAATGAGCTTCGCCTCGGCCTGTACCCGCGCCAGCTGCTCGGGGCCCTCGAACGACTCAGCGTAGATTTTGTAGACGTCTTCGGTCCCGCTCGGGCGCGCCGCGAACCAGGATGTCGCCGACTCCACCTTCACGCCGCCGAGCGCCGCCCCGTTGCCGGGCGCCGCGCTGAGCGTGGCCGTGATCGGCTCGCCGGCGAGCGAGGTCGCGGTGATGTCGGAACCCGACAGCTTGCCGAGGCGCGCCTTCTGCGCCTTGCTGGCGCCGGCATCCACTCGGGCGTACGCCGGATCGCCGAACTCCTCGACCAGTTCGGCGTACAGAGCAGACGGCGACTTGCCGGTGACCGCGAGGATCTCGCTGGCGAGTAGCGCGAGCAGGATGCCGTCCTTGTCGGTCGTCCAGCACTGGCCGTCGAGCTGCAGGAAGCTTGCCCCCGCGCTCTCCTCGCCACCGAACCCGACCGAGCCGTCGATCAGCCCCGGAACGAACCATTTGAAGCCGACGGGCACCTCCCAGAGGCGGCGTCCGAGCGAAGCGGCCACCCGGTCGATCATGGAACTCGAGACCATGGTCTTGCCGATTGCGGCATCCGGGTGCCAGCCGTCGCGGTGTGTATAGAGGTACTGGATGGCGACCGCAAGGTAGTGATTCGGGTTCAACAGGCCGCCATCGGGCGTCACGATGCCGTGCCGGTCGGCATCTGCGTCGTTGCCGGTGATCAGCTGGAACCCGTTGAGTTTTGACACCGTCGACGCCATCACAGAGGGCGACGACGGGTCCATGCGGATCTTCTCGTCCCAGTCGAGCGTCATGAAGCCCCACCGCGGATCCACGAGCGGGTTCACGACGGTGAGATCGAGCCCGTACTGCTCGGCAATCAGCTGCCAATAGTGCACGCTGGCGCCGCCGAGCGGGTCAGCCGCGATGTGCAGACCGGCCTTCTTGATGGCATCCAGGTTCAGGATGCTCGCCAGACCGCTCACGTATTCACCGCGATAGTCGTACTGGTCGACGGCCGTTGGCTGGGCTCGCTTGACGTCGCGGTTGCCGTCGGCGATGAGCTCGTTGGCGCGGCCCGCGATCCAGTTCGTGGCATCGGAATCCGCCGGTCCGCCGTGTGGCGGGTTGTACTTGAAGCCGCCGTCGCGGGGCGGGTTGTGGCTCGGGGTGATGACGATCCCGTCGGCGTGGCCAGCGTTGCTCGAGCCCGTCGAGACCCCCAGCGCCCTGTTATGAATGATGATCGCCCGGCTGAGCGCCGGCGTGGGCACGTAGTCGTCGAACTCGTCCACAAGGGCGTGCACCCCGTTGGCTTCGAGTACCTCAAGCGCTGTGGTCTCGGCGGGGCGAGAGAGCCCGTGCGTGTCGCGCCCGATGAACAGCGGGCCTGTGATGCCCTGGTCAGTGCGGTACTCCACGATCGCCTGCGTGATAGCGGCGATATGGGTCTCGTTGAAGGCCGAATCGAAGCTCGACCCGCGATGGCCGCTGGTGCCAAACACCACCTTCTGCGCCGGATCCGAGACATCCGGGACCTTCTGGTAGTAGGCCTCAACGAGTGCGTGCATATCGATCAGGTCGGATTCCTGGGCAGGGGTACCAGCGCGGTCCATGCTCATCAGTCTCGCACCCTTCAATAGACTTCGATCATGTCCGATCCGACCCCTGCTGCGCCCGAGAGCGCGACGTACAGCTACCTCGGGCCGGCCGGCACTTTCACCTGGGCTGCGCTGAAGCAGGTCCCCAAGGCGATGGGCCAGATCTGGCGCAGCGTCAACAACGTGGGCGAGGCGCTGGACGACGTGACGTCCGGCCGCAGCGTCGGTGCCGTCATCGCGATCGAGAACAGTGTCGAGGGCGGCGTCAGCGCCACCCAGGACGCCCTGGCGAACATCCCGGGCCTGCGGATCACGGGTGAATACCTGGTACCGGTCGACTTCGTGCTTGTGGCACGCCCCGGCACGGCCCTCGCCGACGTGCGGGTCGTGGCCGCGCATCCGGTGGCCTACGCGCAGTGCCACCTCTGGCTCGACGCCCGGCTGCCGGAGCACGAACACCTGCCCGCGACTTCCAACGTGGCCGCCGCCGCACAGCTGCTGGCCGACAACCCGGTGGCAGATGCCGCGATCGCCCCACCGGGCATCGACAACGAGTACGGAGTGGTCGTGCTGGCCGAGCACATCGGCGACAACCCGAACGCGGTGACGCGCTTCGTCTTCGTCACGGCTTCGACCGCGATCCCAGCGCGCACGGGGTCCGACAAGACAAGCATCATCGTCGAGCTTCCCACCGATCAGCCCGGCGCCCTGGTCGAGATGCTTGAGCAGTTCGCGACTCGCGGGGTCAACCTGAGTCTGCTCGAGTCGCGGCCAATCGGCGACGAGCTCGGCCGGTACCGCTTCGTTGTTGACCTCGACGGTCACGTGCTTGACGAGCGAGTCGCGGATGCGCTGCTGGGGCTCAAGCGGTTCAGCCCGAACGTACTGTTCCTTGGCTCGTATCCGCGTGCAGACAAGCTAGCCATCGAGGTCACCCCGCGTTACGGTGACGAGGTGTTCATCGACGCACGTGACTGGCTCCGAGGTCTGATCTCGGGCGAGCCCGAGTAGCGCGGCCGAGTCAGAGACCGACGATGACCGATCCGCGTTTCGACCCCGCGTTCCAGCGCGGATACTCTGGGCCTGAGCCTGAGTTGGTGGCGCGCGTTGTAGTTCCGGATGCCGCACCCGCACCGGATGCCCCGCCAGTCCCGGATGCCGTCGAGCCGATTGCCGGGCCGATGCCGATTGCCGAGCCGATTGCCCGGCCGACGCCGGAGCCTCCAGCCGACGTGACGATCGAGCCGGAGTCACCCCTCGCGATCCGAAATCCGTACCGCCTCGCCCTGCTGATCGTGGGGGTTGCGCTGCTGCTCATCGCCGGGTCGACGCTGTACGCGCAGGTGGAGCATCCGGAGGCAAACGTTCCGACGGTCGAGAGCCAGTTCGTCCAACTCCTGTTGTTTAGCCTGCCGCAGGCGTTTGCGCTCGCCGGGTTCGTCGCCCTCTTGCTTTGGCTCGTGCTTGGCGCACTGGATCGTGACCGCTAGTGCGTTCGCGGCTGGTTGTCCTCTTGGTGCTCGCTGTTGTGCTCGCCGTCGGGGCCGTCGCACTGAGCTACGGCGCCGCTCAGTCGCAGCATGCCGGGCAGGTCATCGGAACCTCGGCTCACACCTCGGGTCAGCTGACCGACGCCGAGTTGGCGGGTGAGAACTACCTCTACGTGCTCGCCGGTGCCCTGCAGTCGATGATCACGCCGGTCGCGAGCGGCGCGCTGCTGACAGTGGTTGCGATCCTTGCGATGCTGGCGCGCCGCGCGCAGCTAAGACGGCAGGCAACCGCACGATGAGGGCTGACGGGTCCACGTGTGCCTTGAAGCCAAGGACCAGCCCGAAGTCATCCCCGTCCAGCTCGAAGTGCTCCGGTCGATCGAGGCG
>JAYTXO010000172.1:0-4136 GCA_043742905.1 Microbacteriaceae bacterium
CATGCACGCGACTGACCTCGCGGACGTGCACTACGTGCGCCAGGGTGACCCCAAGGGTCTCGGCCACGCGGTGCTCCGCGCCAAGATGCACGTCGGCCACGAGCCGTTCGCGGTATTGCTCGGTGACGACATCATCGACGAGCGGGATGTGCTCCTGACCCGGATGCTGCAGGTGCAGGGCGAGCGCAACACCACAGTCGTCGCACTACTCGAGGTCGAGCCGTCGCAGGCGCACCTCTACGGCATCGCTACGGTCGAGCCGACCACGGAAGAAGACGTGGTGAAGATCACCGGACTCGTCGAGAAGCCCTTCCCGGGCAGCGCGCCGTCGAACCTCGCCGTCATCGGTCGCTACGTGCTCCGGCCCGAGATCTTCGAGGTTTTGGAACGCACTGAACCCGGCAAGGGGGGCGAAATCCAGTTGACGGATGCGCTGCAATCCCTAGCGACCGGGCCCGAGTGGGGCGGGGGCGTGTACGGCGTTGTGTTCCGCGGGCGTCGCTACGACACCGGCGATCGTCTGGATTACCTGAAGGCGATCGTGCAGCTCGCCAGTGCCCGAGATGACCTCGGTCCAGATTTTCGCCCGTGGTTGAAGGAGTTCGCCGCTACGCTGGCGAGCGATGACTATGAGCATCCCCACGCTCCGTGACGGGGCGGTGACGATCCGCCCCATCCGGCAGCGAGACAGCCGTGCCCTCGAGCAGGAACTGGTCTCTAACCGCGCGTGGCTGCGAACCTGGGAGGCGACCAACCCGCACGGGCCGACCGGGTTCGACTCGCGGGCCAGCATCCGGTCCCTTCTCGCGAACTGGCGTGCTGGCTACGGCGTGCCATTCGCCGTCGAGTTCAACGGCGAGTTTGCTGGTCAGCTCAACGTGTCGGGAATGAGCTACGGCTCGCTCTCCTCGGCATCGATCGGCTACTGGGTGGCCGAGCGCTTCGCCGGCCAGAACGTGACGACGACGGCCGTCGCCCTCGCCACCGATCACTGCCTTTTCTCGCTCGGACTGCACCGCATGGAGGTCTGCATCCGGCCCGAGAACGCCCCGTCGCTGCGTGTCGTCGAGAAGCTCGGCTATCGCTACGAGGGACTGCGGCGGCGCTTCATTCACATCAACGGAGACTGGCGTGACCACTTCTGTTTCGCGCTTACGGTCGAGGAACTGCCGATGGGGGTGCTTCGACGCTGGAGGGACGGCCATGTGCCGGAGGGCATTGGCAGTGTGCCGAAAGCCGACCGGGTGGCCGCCGCGAATCCGCTCCGACTGGGCTGATCAGAGTCGTCCGGGCTGATCCGCTCCGTCCGGGCTGGTCAGTGTCGAAAATGCGCAGCAGTTCGTACTCTCCGGCGGCCGCGCGGCGCGTCGGTCTCAAGTCTCGGTTGAAGGTCCATAACGTGTGAGCATGGATTTCAAAGGGGCGGGTACGGCCATCATGGTCGCGATCGCCGCCCTGCTCTGGTTCCTCTACTTCGTGCCCACCTGGATGGCGCGCCGAGAGTACCTCGACACCGAGCGCACAGCGACGCGGCTGCAGCAGACACTGCGGATCATGGCCGAGACCTCCGAGTTGCCTGACCAGGTGCGCGTGGAGGTCCGGGCACGTGATGCGGCTCGCCACGAACGTGTGCTGCGGGCTCGTGAGCACCGTGCCGACGTGCTGGCCGCGCGCGCCGAGGCGACCGTGCGGGCCTCCACCCCCGCGATCCAGCGTACGGCGGCGGCGGCGGGGTCGGTGTCGGTGTCACGGTCGCGCTCCACCCATGCGCCTGGGGCAGCTTCGGCGCGACGGCGTCGCCGTCGGGCACACCGCCTCGCTAGCGTGCTCATTGTCGCGGCGACGGTCACGATCGGCCTCCAGGTGCTCCTGGTGGTAACGACCGGAGTCGCCCTCGGTGCCTTGCTGGTCTTTGCGCTGGGAGCCGCGCTGGGCATCGTCGGCGTTACCCTGCGACGCCGACTCGACGCGCGGAGCGCCCAGAAGGCGTTCGTGGCGAGTCCGGGCGGAGCGATCCGCGAGGCCGAGCAGCAGCCAGCCATGGCGCGACAGAAGAGTGCGGCATCCGGATGGACGCCCGTTCCGGTGCCGCCGCCCCTGTACCTGCACAAGCCGCAGGCGCAACCGATCATCCCTGCGGTGCAGCCAGGTGAGCTCGTTGCCCAGCTGCGGGCCGCCGCACTCGCCGCCGCGGAAGCCCTCCGCGCCGCGCACGCCGAGCCCGAGGTCTGGCCCATCCGGCCCGTCCAGGCGCCGGTTCAGGCTCCCGCTGCTCCCAGCCGCTGGGCCGCGATGGGTCGGCTCGCTGTCGGGAGCGGCGGCCAGGATGCCGCGACTCCCGACCTGGACGAAGTACTGCGTCGCCGGCGCAACGCGGGCTAATCGACCGCAGGAGTTCGCCCGAGACCCCGGTGATACGATTTTGCGAACAATCGGCGGAGGAGGTTGCGCGTGACCCGGTACGGCTACCTCTGGGTGGGACCACTCGAGCACAACGCAGACTTCCAGCGCGATCTGTTGCAGCACCGCGGCGTAGATCAGCTCTACGTTGATATCAGTGCCCACACTTCGACTCCGATCCGCCCACAGCTGACTGCGGTACTCGATCGAACCAGCACGGGTGACACCCTGGTGGTCTGGCGCCTCGACCGGCTTGGCAGCACGGTCACCTCTGTACTCTCGCTGCTCGAGCTACTCGGCAAGCGCGGCGTCGGCGTCGTGACAATTGTCGAAGGGCTTGATACCGCGGGAGAGTCGGGCGCCGCCGTGCTCGACCTCATCTCGGCGTTCACCGCTCTGGATCGGAGCTTGGCCCGCGAGCGCACGATGGCCGGCGTTTACGCCGCGAAGGCTCGGGGTCGCGTCGGAGGCAGGCCGCGAGCTCTCTCGGGGACGAACGTTGAGCGTGTTCTGATGCTCAAGGACCAGGGCGCCACCGTTCGTGAGATCGCCCAGGAACTTGGCACCTCGCGCGCAACGGTGTACCGGGTGCTGGAACAGTCCAATGTCGAGGTGGATGCCGGCCCCGTCGAGCATGGGCCGTCGATCACCCTGCGCTTCCCCGCGCCCCACGAGTCCGACGTCGTCGCTCCGGCGGACTGACCGCGCACCGCCCGATCCGTCTCTTCCGGACGGATTTGATCGAAAATGATCACATTTCGTTCACGATTTTGTAACATCGGTTTCGTGATCCCTGCGCAGCGCCGCCAGCGCATCCTCGACGCCCTGCGCGAAGACGGTGCCGTTTCCATTCGCGCGCTCGCCGCTGCCCTCGAAACCTCAGCGGTGACAATCCGCCGCGACCTCGACTATCTCGACTCCATCGGAGAGCTGACCCGAACCCATGGTGGCGCGCTCGCCGGGCAGCCGACGCGGGAGTCGCCGTACTCCGAGAAGGTGGTGCAGGCCCGGCGTGAGAAGGAGGCGATCGGTGCGCTCGCCGCCACGCTGGTCGCCGACGGGGACGTCGTCGTGATTGGCCCTGGCACGACGACAGAGGTGCTGGCGAAGGCTTTGGCACAGCGAGTGGGATTGACCATTGTCACCAACTCTTTGCTGGTTGCGGAGGCATTTGGCGAGACCACCGGCAACGAGGTGATCGTGACGGGCGGCACGCTGCGGGCGTCGATCCGCGCCCTCGTCGGGGAGGCGACCAACCACACCCTGCGCGGTCTCAACGCGGATCTGACCTTCCTCTCGGGCAACGGCATGGATGCCGAGTTCGGCCTCTCGACGCCCAACATGACGGTCGCGGACTCGGATCGCTCGCTGGCCGCTGCCGGAAACCGGGTGGTCGCCCTGGTCGACCACACCAAGTTCGGCGTGCGGACCGCGATCCAGACTTTGGCTCCGTCGTCGATCACTGACCTCATCACGGACGAGTCGTCGCCACCCGCAACGATCGCTGCGCTGCGTGCCGCCGGCATTCGCGTCCATATCGCGCGAAGTACTGGACTTTCGGACACGTTTTCGAGACAATCACCGTCAGGGTTTGCAATCTGAACCCTTCTGCCATGTTCTGAGCGATTCGGTTCCCACCGAGAAGCTCTGCAATCACTCAACAAGGAAGTTGGACTCGAATGAGTAAAGGAACCCCCCGGATCCTGTTCGCAGGATTCGCGATCGTCGCAGCCGTC
>JAYTXO010000173.1:0-2239 GCA_043742905.1 Microbacteriaceae bacterium
AGTTGCCCCAACCACCCGCTCAACATCGATCTCTCCCGGATCGCTGGAGCGCTCGGCGCAATGCCCGACGCTGTGGCCGAAGTGCCGCTTCCGGCACACAGCCACATCCTCGACGGTAACGCCGGTGGATGGTGGCAGGTAAAGATCATCGCCGTCACCAGCGAGGCCGGTTGGTCGCAGCTCGCGGCCGGCAAGTCGCAGGCGGCTATGGACGCGCTCCTCGCGACTCCGAACAGCGGCGTGCTCGGTCCGATTCCGTCGAACCTGTACCTGTTCTTCAACGTAGTCGGGCACAAGTAGTCGTCATCTCTAGTTGTGGGGGCCGCGTTCGCGCGTCCCCCACAACACCACTTGCACCGGTGTCCGTCTCTCCCCACGACAGGATTCTCATGAGCACACTGACCGTCCGCACTCGCCCGATCCCTCACCTCGCAACTCGCCCCGCCGTCGCGATCACGCTGGCACTCCTCACCACCGCGCTCACTGTCGTAGGACTGGCCACCCCATGGCTCACGCTCTTCAACGGTCTCAGCCCCGTCCTCGGCGCGTCGCTCGACGGCGGATACCTCGCCGCCGTGACCGCCATCAGTCTCGCGACGCTGTTCGTGTTGACAACTCGAGGCGGCGGCAATATCTTGCGCTGCGTCGCCATTCTTGGTGGTGTTGTGGTGGTGGCTGACAGCCTCGTCAGTGCCGCGCGAATCAGCGCCTACGTCGCTCACCCCGGTGTCACGGCCGCACTCACCGCTCCAACCGCCGGCCCCGGACCGTTCATCACGCTTTTCAGCGGAATCGCCCTCATCTGCACGGCGGTCACGTCACCGGCAAAAAAGTCCCGGCTGGAGAGAAGGATGCTCCTACGCTTGCTGCTGAGTACATCCTTGATTGTGGCCGCGTGCATCCACCTCGTCCTGACACCCCAACACTTCGACGAATCCCCGCTACTCGGCGCCGGCTTCCTCGCTGCGGGTCTCTGCCAACTCGCTCTCGCCGCCTACGTCGTCACCCGAGACGACGATCGGCCGATCGGATTTCTCGTCGCGATTACGATCTCGCTAATCGCGATCTACTTGTACGCGGTAGTCATCGGGCTGCCGATCGACTCTGAGCACTCCAACGGAGCGGTCGGACTGCGACTGGGTTGGGGCGAACCAGTTACCCTGACCGGTCTCATCGACGTTCTGGTCGAAATCGCCGCCATTCCACTCGCGCTGATCGCGTACGCCAAAAGGTCTCGTCCCCTACCCACTTCGTGACACAACCCACTAAACGCCCAGCGCTCCGACCGGATCCTGGCAAATATGGTCACGCGATCAGGGCCATGAACTTCTCCGTAAGGGTCACCCGAAGGCCGACGCGGCCTGATGAACAAGAAGGATTCGTCCGGTTGTGTGGGGCTACAAAGTGCGTTGTCGGGGTGGTAGCTTCGGCACTGTTGTGCAGTCAAACGGCGTCCTGACACCCACGCCCGACGCCTTTCGCGCACTCTCACGAGGAGGTTGACGTTCCATGAAGAAGCCATCCATCCGCCTGGCCATTCTGCTCGGTGTGGCCACGCTCGGTATCACCACGGCGATGAGCTCGTCCGCCGTCGCGGCACCGCCACCCAACTCTACGAACCCTCAGCCGTTCTCGGCGCAGGCGCCGGAGTCAGCGTTCACCACCGCCGCCGCCGCTGCAGGAGCGGTGGCGTGCGCCCGACCAGCACCCAGCAATACCGTGTCGACCACGCTGCACTGCTACGCGCCCGACCAGCTTCGAGCCTTCTACGGCCTCTACCCTCTCGCTTCAAGCAACGATGGTGCTAATCAGACTGTCGTGCTCGTCGACGCGTACGGCAGCCCCACCGCGGCGTCAGACCTCCGGTTCTTTGCCCAGACCTTCGGTGGTCCCACCCCCAACTTCGAGGCAGTCTTCCCTTTGGGGTCACCCGATTACAGCAATCCGACCGGTAACGGCGTAGCCCAATCAGGGCCGAATTCAGCCGACGGCTGGGCAGGTGAAGCGAATCTCGACGTGCAATGGGCCTACGCGATGGCGCCCAAGTCGCACATCGTGCTACTGGCCACGCCGCCGGCCGAGACCCAAGGGGTCCAAGGTTTGCCGAACCTCATGAAAGCGATCGACTGGGCGGTCGGCGAGTATCCGGCGGGCACGGTGTTCTCGATGTCGTTCGGCACTGACGAGGCGGTCTTCGGATCGCCGTCGGCCGCGAACGCAGAGTTCACGAAGTTTGATG